>NZ_MWQY01000026.1 GCF_002087085.1 Marispirochaeta aestuarii
CAGAAAAGCCTATCGACCGCCGCCTGTTCATGCATATCTATGTGCGTTCGCCCTGGCATCAGGCCATATTCCGGTTTTCATTACTCCCTCTGAAGCGTATACTGACTGTCATGGAAAAACATATAGCAGTTGTTACCGGAGCGAGTTCCGGAATCGGCCGTGCCTTTGCCGAAGAGTATGCCCGCCGCGGCTATGATCTTATTCTGACCGGAAGACGTACCGGGGTGCTGGATTCCTTTTCCGCTGAGCTGAGGGAACGGTGGAATACCTCCGTGGAGACGGCGATATTCGATCTTTCCGACCCTGAGGAGCTTGAGCTTTTTGCCGGAAATATCGCTGCCAGACGCATCTCCGTGCTGGTCAACAATGCAGGTTTCGGCAGTCCCCGGGCCTTCAGTGTCGATACCTACGAGAACCAGGTGCGGATGATCAAGGTGCACGTCGAGGCTGTGGTCCGACTGTGCCATGCCGTGCTTCCCGGAATGCGCGAAGAGGGAGAGGGGACCATTATTAATGTATCGTCCCTGGCAAGCTTTTTTCCGGCCCCCCTGGACGCCCTTTACAGCGGTACCAAAGCCTTTCTGACCCGCTTTTCCGAGGCCCTGCAGCTTGAACAGTCCGGTACCGGTATCCGTGTGCAGGCCCTCTGTCCCGGATTTATCCGTACGGAATTTCATGAGCGTCTTGGTCTTGGCAAGGAGTTCAACCGAAAAAGTTCCGGAATCTTCCGCTGGATGGAACCGCAGCAGCTGGTCCGTGCCTCCCTCAAGGCCCTGAATCGCAGGAGACCCCCTGTTATTGTCGTGCCGGGCCTCTTTTACCGCTTCCTCTACCTGATTCACAGACTCGTTCCCCGCAGTATTATCTACCGCAGCATGGACGGCCGCATGATGAACCGGGTTGACGGAGGGGAATAGGACCGCTGTTTCCTGCCCTCCGTAACAAATGTTACTTACTGTATCAGGATTGCGCCGTACACTTGTACCTGTAGCCGGGGGCTGTGCAAGACCGATGGCGACCGTACAAGAGTGAAGGGCCGGCTTTGCCGGTCCTGAACGAGGCAGAGCGGAGCTTGAGGACGATTTCGTCCGATGGCGACCGTACAGTACAAGAGTGAAGGGACGGCTTTGCCGGTCCCGAACGAGGCAGAGCGGAGCCGGAGGACGGTTTCGTCCGATGGCGACCGTACAAGAGGAGGATGCATGGAACGGAATATCAGGAACAATATTACCTGGGTGGGAAAGATCGACTGGGAGCTGACCAGATTTCATGGCGATGAGTATTCGACCCATCGCGGGAGTTCCTACAACTCCTATCTTATCCAGGAAGAGAAGACCGCGCTCATCGATACAGTCTGGGCTCCCTTTGCCCGGGAGTACGTGGACAACCTGGCAAAGGTAATCGATCTGAACAAGATCGACTATGTAATCGCGAATCATGCCGAGGTGGACCACAGCGGAGCTCTGCCGGAGCTGATGGCAAGGATTCCGGATGTGCCGATCTACTGTACCGCCAACGGGGTAAAGTCCCTGAAAGGGCATTACCACCAGGACTGGAACTTCGTGACCGTAAAAACCGGAGACACCCTGGATCTGGGAAACGGCAAACAGCTCATTTTTATAGAGGCCCCCATGCTCCACTGGCCGGACAGCATGTTCTGCTATCTGACAGAAGATGCCGTACTCTTCAGCAATGACGCCTTCGGACAGCACTATGCATCGGAGTACCTGTTCAACGACCTGGTGGACCAGACGGAGCTTTATGAAGAGGCGATAAAGTATTATGCCAATATCCTGACCCCCTTCTCCGGTTTTGTTACCAAAAAGATCAACGAGGTTCTTGCTCTGAATGTTCCGGTGGAGATGATTGCCACAAGCCACGGGGTAATCTGGCGGGAGGATCCCACCCAGATTGTAAAAAAATACCTGGAGTGGGCGGATTCCTATCAGGAAAACCGGATAGCACTTATCTACGACACCATGTGGAACGGGACCCGGCGTCTGGCCGAGGCGATTGCCGAGGGGATCCATGCCGCCGATGATACCGTGGACGTTCGTCTTTTCAATATGGCGGAGCGGGACAAGAACGATGTCATCACAGAAATATTCAAATCCAGGGCGGTGCTTCTGGGTTCCCCCACCATCAACAAGGGTATCCTTACGGCCATGGCATCCCTGATAGAAGAGGTAAAGGGCCTGAGGTTCAAAAACAAGAAGGCCGCCGCCTTCGGCTGTTACGGATGGAGCGGAGAGTCCGTGGGGATTCTGAACGAACAGCTGAAGGAAGCCGGTTTTGAGTTAATCGGTGAGGGCGTAAAGGCTCTCTGGAATCCCGATGAGGAGAGTCTGAATGCTGCAAAGGAATACGGACGAAAGTTTGTGGCGGAGCTGGTAAGATAATACAGGCACTGTAAAAAAGGCGGCCCGAGGGGCCGCCTTTTTCGTTTAATCCCGGGGTACCTGGCTTTTAATTTCGCCGTTTACCCAGATTCCCGAACGTTCCTCACCGGGACGGGAGGGTATGTCCATCACCATTCCCGGGTACATCAGGTCCCAGTTGTCAGGCTGGGGCAGCTTGTTCTTGTTGGCCTCGTAGAGAGGTTTCCAGGCGGAGGTGTCCCCGTATACGAAGGGGTATCCCGCAATGCGCCAGAAGCAGTCTTCTGCACCGGGGAGTTTCCGTACCAGGTATGCAGCAGGGAGTCCCGATTTCGAGGGTTCCTCTTTCGGTTCCTGGGGCTGAACAGTTCTGGCCCCGCCGAAGGTTTCAAGCAGTGCTATGGCCTCACGGCTGCTCTCCGAACTCTGGCTGTAGGAACCGTTGTTGTAGAGTTCACCGGCGGCTTCGATGAATCCCACGGCTTTGGCAAAATCAGCCGGGTTCTCCCTGGATCTTCCCGAGCGCTCCACCTGCCCCCGAAGACCGACTGCCCTCTGCAGGAGCTGATTCGCACGGTACTGGGCAAGCATGCGGGCCACGTATTCATCCGATTTTTGCGCATACTCCGCTGAAAGCTCGGCGTATTCCCTGGCCTTCAGGTATTCTCCGTCTTCCAGGGCTTCCTCGGAAAGCTGTTTGTAGCGCAGGGACTCGCGGTAGTCGGGGTTATCCCGCAGACTCTGGGCGGACACGGCAGAAACAGAGAGGACAAGTACCAGAATGAAGATTATTCCGTGTTTCATTATTCCTCCTCCTCCAGGCCTGCTTCCCTGCGGGCTTCTGCTGCGTTCTGTTCAACAGTGCTGAGGGCGCTCTGGGCCTTCTCCAGGGCTTCGATAGCCGCTTCTCTGTTGGCTTTCGCCTCTTCGAAGGCGGCACGATAGGTCTGTTCCGCTTCTTCGTATTTTTCTTTAGCCGTATCCCATTCTCTGCTCTGCTCAGCGCTCCGGGCTTCCGAGTACAGCTCCTGTGCCTGGGCATAGGTTTCGGGGGCACCCTTTGCTGCTTTCAGGGAATCCGCCTGTGCCTTGGCGTCTTCCACCCTCTGCCTGAAAGCGCTGAGGTCGACAGTCTCCACCTGGGTCGGCTCCGGTTCCGGCGCCGAAGCACAGGCTGCCAGCAGGGACACCATCAGTAATGCTGCTATGAGCTTTTTCATAATTCCATCCTCATTTTTTCTCTTCTTATAATAGACTACCCCCTTATGAGGGGAAAATGCAAGAAAAAACCCGTTTCCGGGCTCACGGAAACGGGTTTGTACAGAATTTCCAGGCTCTTTTAGATATCGAGATTGGCCGGCTCGTAGTACTCCCTGGGGTGTTTGCAGCAGGGACATTTTGCAGGCGGCTCGGTGCCTTCGTAGATATAGCCGCATACGCCGCATTTCCAGGCAATCGGGGTCTCCCGCTTGTATACAGTGTTGTTTTTTACCATTTCCAGCAGCCGGTCGTAGCGGTCCCGGTGATGGGCTTCAACCTTTGCGATCTGGCTGAAGAGGGTTGCAGCTTCTTTATTGCCTTCTGCTTCCGCCTCTTTTGCGAAGGTCGGGTACATGTCGCTGGTTTCGTAGTCTTCTCCGTCCCGGGCGTCCTTCAGGTTGGATGCTGTGTCTCCCAGGTGCCCCGCAAGCTTGAACTGGTCCTTTGCGTGGCGCATTTCGTTGTCGGCGGTCTCTTCAAAAATCCTGGCGATATAGTGATATCCCTCCTTTCGTGCCACCTGGGCATAGAAGGTATACTTGTTTCTTGCCTGTGATTCTCCGGCAAAAGCCGCCATCAGGTTCTCTTGAGTCTTTCCCATTCTCATTCTCTCCTTGAGGTATTTACCCCATAATAGAATGGGTGATCTTCGCTGTCAAGAATCGTTCCTGAATAATATGCGGGGATTAGTATACCTCTTCTTTTAGAGATCTCGCGTTTTTAGTAATGTCCGCTGCTGAAAAACCTGTGTTGATCTCGGTACCTATCCGTTGCATAATAAGCTTTCAAGAATCAAGGAGAGGAAATATGAAGATAGCCGAACGGATCAGCAATCTTGGAACGGAAACCGCCTTCGCCGTATCCGGAGAGGCCAGGGCTTTCGCCGCTGCGGGAAACACGGTGTATCCCTTTCACCTGGGGGACATGAATATCCGTACCCCGGATAATATTATCAACGCAGCTCATCAGGCCATGCTGGCGGGGAAGACCGGATACGCTCCCAATGCAGGGATCCCTGAACTCAGGGAAGCCCTCGCTGAAGATGTGAACAGGGCACGGGGAAGCTCCTATACTGCGGCCAATGTGGCCATTCAGCCCGGGGGAAAACCCGTCATAGGCAAATTTATCCAGGCCGTGATGAATCCCGGTGACGAGGTCCTCTATCCGAACCCGGGATATCCCATTTACGAATCCCAGATTGAGTACTACGGCGGCAGGGCTGTTCCCTACGGATACGTTCCCGGAGATGAGAACTTCCGCCTTGATTTCGACGCCCTTGAAAAGTCAGTGACCACGAAAACACGGCTGCTTATTTTTAATGACCTTCAGAATCCCACCGGAGCGGAATCCTCCCGGGAAGAGCTGGAGGCTGTTGCCCGTTTTGCGGTAAAGCATGACCTTAAGGTTCTCTGCGACGAAGCCTACTTCGATATCCGCTACGGCGGGGAGTCCGTATCCCTGAGTTCCTTTCCGGGCATGGAGGAACGCTGCGTAATCCTCTATACCTTCTCCAAGAAATTCGCCATGACCGGCTGGCGCCTGGGTGCTGCCATCGGACCGGTGGATATTATCGACGTTATTGCCCGGATCAATCTGAACGACGAATCCTGCTCAAACCACTTTATCCAGGTTGCCGCCGTGGAAGCCCTCAAGGGGGACCAGAGCGGACCCCGGAAAATTCTTGAAGTTCTCAAGGAACGGCGGGACCTGGGGGTGGACATTTTGAACTCCATCCCGGGGATTTCCTGCTACCGGCCGAATGCTAGCTTCTATCTGTACCCCGATGTAACGGAGCTTATGGAAAAGAAGGGCTTTGATAATTATGAGACCTTTCGAAAGGATGTGCTCCACAAAACCGGTGTAAGCTTCTGTACGCGCCTCCATTTCGGCAGGGCCCTTCCGGGGGAAGAACGGAAATATATCCGCCTTGCCTATTCCGGTATAGATGCTGATCTTATACGCAAAGGACTTGGTCTCCTGAAAGAGTATTCTCAGAAGTAAACGGTAGAGGAAAGCGCATGAAACGGTACCGTACACCGTCAGCGGCCCGGCATGTCGCCGCTTTCGCCCTGGTTCTGGCTTTCTGGCTGGTCTTTCCCCTCGAGGCACAGCAGGGGGGCGGAGCAGGGCGGGGAGGAGCCGGAGGTCCCGGAGCAGGGGAATCGGCCCTGATCGGCACCGCCTCGGTTGAATCCCGGGGAAGGGTAATCCAGGTCGGCGGCAGGCTGAAACCCAAAACCAGCATTGTGCATACCTCCACCTTTACCGGCGTTGTGCGGGATATCCCCGTGGAACCCGGGGATTCCGTAAGCACCGGGGAGCTCCTCTTTACCGTGGACCGCAACGAGGCGGGTCAGACCTTTCAGCTGCATACCGTGCGCTCCCGTATCGACGGTATTGTTTCAAAAGTCGATCTGCTGGCGGAGGAAGAGGTCAGCGCCAACGGTGCGGGGGTGACGGTAATCGGCCGTCGGGAGTATATTCTGGAGGCCAAAATCAGCGACAAGGACGCCTTCAAAGTCGCCCTGGGGCAGCAGGTTTCAGGCCGCAGGGTGGACGGAGGAGATCTGACGGGTCGTCTGAGCCTTCGTTCCCCCGAACCCGACTACGATACCGGTCTCTTCGAGCTGACCTTCGAGTTTCCCGCGGGGCCGCAGACCTTTGCCGGAGCATTTGTACTTATAGATCTTCCCACCGAGCTTATCCGGGGAATATTTGTTCCCTCGGAGTCCATAGACCGGCGTTACGGTCGGAATTTCCTCTGGCTTGTGGATCCCGACACCCGTACCCTTATACGGCGTGAAGTCGAACTGGGAACCTCTCTGGGGGATGAAACCCTGATAAACGCCGGACTGGCCGAGGGCGACCGCTACCTGCGGGTCTTGAGCGGCCGGGAACAGGAAGGCGCTCCTCTTCCGGCAGGAGGACGTTAAAACACCGTGCTGCGGCTGATTTTCAAGCGTCAAAAGGTCCTTATACTTGGTTTTCTGCTCCTCTGTGTACTGGGAATTATCCTGGTCACCGAGCTGCCGGTACAGCTTTACCCCCAGACCCAGCGCCCCCGGGTGCGGGTACGGATAAACTACACCGGATACTCGGCGGTCGATTTTTCCCGCCAGTACGGTGAGGATGTGGAAGCCCAGTTTCTGACCGTCGAAGGGGTGAGCACCCTGGAGGCGGAGTACCGCAACGACTCGGGAGATTTTACCCTGACCTTTGACTGGAATACCGACAGCGACACCGCCAAGGCGGACGTCGAGGCGGTCATGAACACCATACGCAGCCTGCTTCCGGAGGATGTCCGGGATGACTACTGGGTACGTTTCTTTACCGGGGAGAACGCGGGTTTTCTCCTCATGGGGGTGCGGGCCCCCGGGATCTCACCAAAAGCTCTCTACGAACTGATCAAATCAAACCTTGAAAACCAGCTCTCCCAGGTGGAGGACGCGGAACTGGTGGAGATCGTCAATATCGAGGACAAGGAGGTGGAGGTCCTGCTGAACAACGCCGCCCTTCTTGCCTACAGCCTGAGTATCAACGATGTTGATGCGGCCTTCCGGCGGGGACACCTTCCCAGGCCCCTGGGAAGCATAGAGGATACAGAGAGAGATTTCTCGGTACGGAATCTGACCGATATCAATACTATCTACGATCTTGAGAACCTGATTATCGCCGACAGGGGTAATGTGGCCATCCGCCTCAAGGATGTGGCGGATATTCGCATCAGGTACACCCTCCCCGGGCAGGCGCTGGTTCTCGATGGCGCTCCGGCGGTGCGGATCAATGCCACCCCCAAGGACGGCGGCAATATCCGGCAGATGTCCCAGGATGTGCTGGAGATCCTGGAAACGGCCATTCAGGACGGGGTTCTCCCGGAGGATACTGCCTTTCAGCTCTATGTAGACCCTGCGGAATACATAAACCGCTCAATCCGCAACGTCGTATCCGCGGCCCTCCTGGGAGCAGGCCTTGCCATGCTGATCGTGCTTCTGACCCTGGGGGAACTGCGGAATACCCTGCTCATCGGTATATCGATTCCCGTGACCATGATCCTTTCCTTTATCCTGATGTACTTTTTCGACGTCAGTCTGAACCTTATCTCCCTGGGGGGAATTGCCCTGGCGGTGGGGATGGTGATAGATCCATCCATTGTGGTCCTGGAGAATATCCACCGCCACTATAGCGAAACCCCGGAGATCCGGGAGCCCCGGCACCTGATGCACATTATCATCACTGCTGTAGGAGAGGTGGCGGTTCCCGTTACCGCCTCGACCCTGACGACCGTCCTGGTCTTTCTGCCTATCTCATTTACCGCTCCCCTGACCAACGCGATCCTGGGCGACCAGGCGAGTACGGTAATCTTTGCTTTGGCCTTTGCCCTGCTGATCTCCCTTAGTCTCATTCCCCTGGTTGCTTTCCGCCTCCACCCGCTCAAGTTATCGGGCAATACGGAGAAGCCCCGGGGACTCACCCGTTTTTCCCTGGCCTTCATGCACGGCCTGACCAGGGGCTATCGCGGACTTTTATCTTTCCTGATAAAAACCCGGGTCAGGGCAGGAGGCCTTATAGCGGGCTCCTTCGTTCTTCTTGCTCTTTCCGTTTCCCTGCTCCTGCCGCTGATTCCGAAGGAGATTATCTCCTCTCCCTTAAGCAACCGGATCATCGTTTTCTTCCGCAGCATGGAAACTGAAGATCGGGTGGAGATTGTTGAAAATATAGTGCCGCGGCTGGAATCCATGGTCCATGAAAGCCTGGGTGATGCGGTGGACCGGACCTTTGCACAGGTTTCAGGTCGTTTTAACATTCTCTTTATCGATCTGGTGAGTTCCGGACATGCCGAAGAGTCCCTGGCAGCTCTGCAGCGGGTCTTCGTTTCCGACAACAGGTTCTACTACAATGTAAACATGTGGGACCCTGCCCAGCTGCCCCTGCCGCGGACCAATGATCTCCAGCTGAGCGTTCACGGACCGGAAGAGGCGGTCAAGGTCAATCTTCTGGAAGAGATCCGGGACCTGGTTAATCAGTCTGAATTGTACGGAAGGGTATTCACCGACCCTGCGACGGGAGTGAGCAATCAGCTTTCCCTTCGCCTTCGGCGGGAGATAATCGAAGGATTCGGAAACCTGACCGAGAGCTCCCTGAATACCCTTACCGGCAGGATCCTCCGGGGGACGGCCTCCATGGATTTCGAGGACGGTCAGGAGACAATTACCGTGGCGGCGGAGTTCCCTGAAGCGAGCCTGGACGGCATCGAGATGCTGGAAAACTTCCTGATTCATACCAGCGCGGGGATTGTGCCCTTAAAGCATTTCTATGACTTTTCCCGGGATACCGCCGTGGCGGGAATCGCCAGTGAGGACGGAGAGCATATATTCCGGCTCTACGGCAGAATGCTTCCCGGGACGCCGGCGGCGGAACGGGTAAAAAATGAGGAGAGCATCCGCAGCATTCTGCGGGAAAAACTTGCTCTGCCGCCGGGCTATACGCTTGCCTTTGACAATCCCCAGGAGGAGCTGGACGAGGCGATCCGTTCTCTCTTTATCGCCCTGGCCGCCTCGGTTGCCCTTATCTACCTGGTGCTGGCTTTTCAGTTCAATTCCCTGCGCCTGCCCCTGGTCATCCTGGTTACCGTTCCCCTGGGCTTTATCGGGGTTGTGCTGAGTCTGTTTGTGTTTAAATCATCTCTGAATCTGAACTCCCTTCTGGGGACGATCCTGCTGGCCGGGGTGGTGGTAAACAACGCGATTATCATGATCGATTTTTATCTGCGCATATCTTCCCATCATGAATCAAAGACAGACGCCATAACCATTGCTGCGGGGCTGCGTTTCCCGCCCATAATCATTACCATGCTGACCACCATACTGGGGATGCTTCCCCTGGCAATCGGTCTTGGGGAAGGGTCGAATATTGTTCAGCCCCTGGGAATCGCCGTGTCCGGAGGGCTCTTTATCTCAACCCTCTTTACTCTTTTTGTCGTTCCTGCGATTTTGAGTTTTATTCCGAAGGAGCAAAAAGAGACATGATCTTCCTTCTCTCCCTATCCGCTGCCCTGCTTTTTGGAGTAGGCGATTTCTCCGGTGGTTTTGCCTCCCGGCGCCAGCCCGTGGGGGCGGTGCTGTTTACCTCCCAGCTCTTCGGGCTGTTGCTGGTGAGTCTTGTATCGCCCCTCCTGCTCGAGGGAGTACCCAGGGCCGCAGACCTGCTGTGGGGAGCCGCCGCGGGTATCGGCGGGGCCGTTGGTATTCTGTTTCTCTATCACGCCCTGGCCCACACCGTGGTTGCCATCGTCTCTCCCACCGCTGCCCTCGTGGGAGCCCTGCTTCCCCTGGTGTTCGGCCTCCTGATCGGGGATGCCGTCTCGCCGATCGGATGGATCGGTATCGGTCTCATCCTGCCGGCGGTTGTTCTGTTAAGCTATGAACACCTGGAAGCCGGTACCACTGTGGAGGAACGACGGCGGGCCTTCCTTTACGGGATCGGTGCGGGGGCCGGTTTCGGTCTCTTCTTTATTCTGATTGCCCAGACCAGTCCGGCGGCGGGCTTATGGCCCCTGGCGGGAGCAAGGATCACCTCCCTGGCCATGGTTGCCTGCTACAGCATCCTGAGGGGACGCTCGCTGATTGTGCGGGGACAGGGAATCGGTGCGACAATCATGGCCGGTACCTTCGATATGGCCGCCAACATCGCCTTTATGCTGGCGGTCCAGAGCGGGCGGATCATTCTGGTTACCGCTGTAACCTCGGTCTATCCGGCCCCGACGGTGCTGCTTGCCCGGCTTATCAACGGCGAGAAGGTCCACCCCCTGCGCTGGGCCGGGCTTGCCGCGGCGGCCGCGGGGGTAGCCTGCATGGGAATCGGCTAAGCGGTGATTTTACGGGACTTCCTTATCCAGGCGGATAAGAGTGTCCCGTTCCGCCTCGGTGGGAAAAAGATAGTACATCGACATCAGCGAGAGAAGCACCAGGAAGTAGACATCCAGCCTGCTGCCCCCGGAAAGAATAAAAAGGACGAAGCCCAGAACCGCACACATTTCGCACATGGCCGAAGGGGGAATCAGCAGGGCAACGGCGGAAGACCGCCGGGCACGGTGATGATTCTGGTAGATAAGCCATTTTAAAAAAGAAAGCATGATCCCGGGCTCGGGTTTCCTGATTGTTTTTTTCCACAAAAAGGCCAGCACAATCAGCCCTGCGGACAAAAGATAGACCACGGACCGGAATATCGAATAATTTGCGGCAGTCAAAAGAGGTGTAAGCGCGACCCGGATCAGTCCCGACAGCAGCAATTCAGCCACCAGGAGGAAAATAATCGCCGTCACCGGCTGGATTGAAGCCACAAGGCGGCTGATTTTGTATTCACCCTCGTAATCCCGGTTTTCGTAACTCATGCTGCTCCTCTTGATCAATCCTGATATCAGTCCATACTATGGTGTATCCCGGTCTTTCTGCAACAGCAGAGACCGGGATGTTGTCAGTACCCGACCCCTGCGTTCATAACGCTCTCCGGGTCAAAGGCGTGGCAGGGGGTTACTCCGTGGACCGAGCCGCATTGGGTGCAGCTGGCCTCGAAGGTCTCCATTTCAAACTCCTTACCGCACTGTCCGCATTTTACCTGCAGCGGTACCGGCATGAACTGGGAGGAGAATCCCATCATGCGTACCTTGTCTACTATCTGCCGTCCTGTTTCAAAGCTTCCGGAACATCCTTCGTGCATTGCTCTTTCCTTTATATGGTAATCTGGTCCAGGCGTTTACCCGCCCGGAGTTCGCCCCGGAGGGTTTGAATCCTCCTGTCCAGGGCCTCTATCTCGTGCAGTATTCCCCGTTCGCCATCGCTGGTTTCGATGATCGAGGCGATACCGCCGTTCCTGATGATGATCCTCTTGTCGGCCATCAGGGCCAGGATGGGGTCGTGGGTCGCCATCAGGACGATCTTCTCCTCCGACAGCAGCAGCTCCAGGGCCTTTTTCCGGTCGATCCCGGCGTTTTCGATCTCGTCGATCAATACGATGGGAGACTTGCTCAGGATCGCGGTATCGGCGATCATCAGGGCCCGGGACTGTCCGCCGGAGAGGGAGGTGATGGGGGTCTCAGGGCTGAACTGTTCCCCCGCCAGCTCGTTTGCCCTGGCGATGATCTTCTCCGTTACCTCGTCGGTGTTCTCTATGAGTCTGCTCTCCGCGTGGAGGGTAACGAACTCCCGGACCGTCAGGTCCATTACAAAGTTCATGTTCTGACTGAGCTGTGCCACCAGCTTGTCGGAGGTGGAAAAACGCCACTTTTTATCCGGCTCAGTACCGTTGACCAGGACCTGTCTGCCCGTCGGCGTGTCCCGCTGGGCCATCCACTCGATGTCCGCCAGAAGACGGCTTTTTCCCGAGCCCGTGGGGCCGACTATGGAGACAATCTCTCCCGGCCGTATTTCCAGGGCCTCGAAACCCTCGGGTTCTCCGCTCTTGGTGGTCCCCGGCAGAATGCTTACGCTCCGGACACGGGTCCCGCTGTTCAGGCCCAGGAACTCCAGCATCTGTTCTATGTAGGCCCTGGCGCCGGATACGGTTTCATCGACGTCGATGGCCTTGTCTTCCCTGAACTCATCTTCCAGGGAGTGGAGGTACTCCTTTAAGGGGAGCTGTTCCCTGGGAGAGTACTCCAGCCCCGCGGAGGAAAAGTAGGAGTCTATAAAGGGGTATTCTTCGAGAAGTGCCGCTACCGGCAGGGTCTCGATGTCGCGCTTAATTTTGCTCATGCTGGTTCTCCAGTTTGATTTTCCGTACGTTTCCCATCTGGAACTGTTCGCCAATGCGCGTCTCTCCCAGGCAGTAGGAACAGAGGGCCGAGGGCATGGGAAAGCGCAATTCCTTCCCCTTGACGGAATCGATCTCGTTGTCGCTGTCGTGCATAAGGGTGCTCAGTTCGAAGGCCCCCTGTCCGGTGAGGCCGTTTACATGGATAATCGTCGCCCGGGGATTCACCATGCCCACGCGGCTGGCGAAGACCTCCCGCTCGGCCTGGGAGACGATATCCCCCTTGGTAATGACCACGATGTCTGCGCTCTTGAGCATGGGACCGATCTTTTTGGGGGTGTTGATGCCGCTCAGGTTGTCGATCACGCAGATCGCCCGGATCTCCTTGATGTAGGGGGAACAGCGGTTGCAGAGCCCGGCTGATTCGCTGATCAGGATGTCCAGACCCTCACGGATTCCCCACTGGGTAACCTCTTCGATGTTACTGACGAAGTAGTGGTCCGGACAGAGGCTGCCGGATAACCCCTTTTGCACGGGAATTCCCGCCTTCGCGTAGAGCTGATCATCCTCGGTTGAGAGGCAGTCGAATTTGGCAACGCCGATCTTGAAGCCCTTCCGCCTGAGGGATTCGGCGGTCTTGAGGATGACCGCTGTTTTTCCCGATGACGGGGGGCCGGAAACGGTTATCAGGTTCATGCGCTCTCCTCCGTCATGGCAGCCAGGCTGCTGGTCCGGTTGAAGATTTCTTCGCTTACAGCGATCTCCCGGCTCAGGTCGTGGGATTTGATGTAGTCCCAGCCCAGCCACATGAAGGGGGTTCCCTCAGCCAGCCGGTTGTCGACATCCGGGTTCAGGGAGGGGAAGAGTCCCTGGTGGGCCAGGACCTCGCCGATCTTTTGGGATCCGAAGAAGTCGACCACCGGTTTGAGATCCTTCTCCTTGCCCCGTTTGCTGAGCATGAAGATGGGGCTTACAATGGCTCCGTCCTCGGGCCAGACCGCCTGCATGGGCCCGCCTTCCCGCACGGTTTTGGTAAAGAAGTAAGGCATGATGGTGACCGCGGGCCGGGCGTTCTTCATGCGGTCGCTCTTGACCATCTGGGAGGGGTGCAGGGCCTGGAGCATGACACGGCCGAGCTCCTCCACCCCGGCATCGCCGTAGCGGCTGCGGAGGGTGAGCAGAATGGCGTTAAAGAGGTCGAAATCTCCCACCGGCAGGGAGACGGACTGACCGAAGTCGCCGCTCAGGAGTTCCTTCCAGCTCCGCGGTACAGGACGTCCCGCAAGCTCCTGGGTGTTTACCAGGAATACCGCCGGGACCGCGGCGATTATGGAGTAGACACCTGCGGGATCCTTAAGGTCGAGGCCGGCGAAGGCGGGATTCTCGCCCTTCCAGTCCAGCAGGTCCGTAAAGGCGTTCTGCTCCCGGAGGCGTCCGATGCGCTGGCGGTCGAAGAAGAGGTCGAAGCCGGCGGAGATAAAGATATCCGGCAGGGACTCGATGGAGGTGGAACTGTCGATGTGTTCCTCCACCCACTGGGTGCCCACGCTGGCGGCCTTCAGTTCCGCCTCGATTGCCCTGCCATGCTGCCTCCGGTAGGCGCTGCTGAAGTTGTTGAACTCCTCGAGGATGGGAATCCGCACCGGGCAGGGGAGGAGTCCGGTCATGCTGACCGACTCTTCCTGCCCGTTCTGCGGCGTCCCGCTCAGGCTAAGGTCAGCTCCGTCACGGTGCTCAGCGATCGCCTCGTTCAGGAGACTAACGAAGAGCTCTGAATTGATTTTCCGTATCTCCAGGGCCGTTTTCAGGGAGACCAGCTTGCCGTATCCGGCGCGCTGAGAATATTCGGCCATCCGGGGAAAGCCCCGGGCAACGAAGATATCCACGGTTTCGGGATATTTTTCCGTGATGGTGTAGATGGTATCGTTTATATCAATGTAGTTCATGCTGGAACCTCGCTTTCATGATCAATACAGTAATATAATACAGAAGAGACTTCGGTAACATAGGATACGAAAAAGGATCATTATATGAAGTTGCTGGTAAAAACCTTGACCTCGAGTTAAAGTGCCGGTACTCTGGTTCTGCGATATTCCTCGCATTAAAGGCGGCAGTCATGAAACTGATGGTTTTTGTCTTGAACCGCGAAGAACTCCTGGAACAGGTGCTGGAGGCTTATGCCGAGGTGGGAATACCCGGGGGAACGATCCTGGATTCCGAAGGGATGGGACGCTTTCTTACCTACGAGGTCCCCCTGTTTGCCGGCTTCAAGGAGTTCATGAAGGGGAACAAGCCCTACAATAAAACGATTTTTTCCGTCATCCGGGACGAAAGCCTGATTCCCAGGTTTCACAAGCTGCTGACGGAGGTCTGCGGGGATCTGCGTGATCCCGGCACCGGTATTCTGTTTACTGTCCCGGTCGACTGGGCCGCAGGACTGGCGGAGGAGGAGTAATGGCAATAAATATTAGCGAACTGCTGAATCCGGCCTGTATCGAACTGGATCTCTCGGCGAAAAAGAAACCCGATATCCTGCGGGAGCTCAGCTCCGTGCTGGCCCGCTGCGGGGACGTGGGGAACCAGGACAAGCTCTACAAGGAGCTTCTAAAGCGGGAAAAGATGACCAGTACCGGAATCGGGAGCGGCATCGCCATTCCCCACTGCCTCTCGTCCCAGGTAAAGGAGATGCACGTCGCCTTCGGGCGCAAACTCGAAGGCGCCAAATTCGACGCTGTGGACAATCAGCCGGTCAGCCTCTTTTTTCTGCTTGCAGGTCCGGAGGGCGCCCATTCCAGGCATCTCCAGATACTGAGCAGACTGGCCCGCTACCTTCACGATCCGGCCTTCTGTCAGGAGCTTCATACCGCCTCGTCCCCTGAGGAGGTCATTGCCGCTTTCAGGCGCAAGGAATCGGAATGAGACTCGAGACCCGCTGGGCCCTTGTCAGGTTTCTCATTACCTTTCTGTCCCTTTTCCCGGGCTGGATGCTGTTTACCTGGTCTCTGGATCCCGGTTCTCTCGTGGCGGGAATTGTATCCAGCCTGGTGGTGGCCTGGTTTACCTATTCCATCTTCGTGGACGAGTCCGAAGCCGCCCGCAGGGCCCATCTTCCGCGGCCGCACTACTTTATCGTCTACCTGGTTGTCCTGGTTTTCAACATGTATGTGGCAAGCTTCCAGGTCCTCTGGCAGATCCTCCGGGGAAAGATCAACCCCGGGATCGTACATTTCCGGACAAGGCTGAAAACCGACATAGCCAGAGTCGCCCTGACCAGCTCCATTACCCTGACCCCGGGCACCATAACCCTGGATCTGACGGACGACCACCTGGTCGTGCACTGGCTCGATGCACGGACAACCCACTCCCGCTATGCCGGTGAGCTGATCAAGGGCATCTACGAAAAACTCCTGAGACGCATATGGCTCTGATGCTGGAAATTACAATCTACTTTCTCGTCGCCTCCAGCGTAATCAGTCTGGTCCGGGTTGTAATCGGCCCCACCGTGGCGGACCGCATGATCGGACTGAACCTGGTGGCTTCCCAGATCCTTACCCTGCTGGTTCTCGTTTCGGTGGCCCTGGAGCGCTCCATTTACCTGGATGTCGCTCTGGTCTACGATATCTTCGGCTTTATCGGCATCCTGCTCATGACCCGTTACTTTTCCGGGAAAAAGGGGGAGATATGACCATTGCGGCGGCGATCTTTTTCGGACTGGGGATCATTTTCAATCTCATGGGAAACATCGGCGTACTGGTTTTTCCCGATGTCTATACCCGCCTGCAGGCCTCGTCGACCTGCGCCACCACCTCGGTACTCTCCTTTTTTATCGGCTGCATGTTCATTGCCGGCTGGGGGCCCATGACAGGGCGGCTTATTGTAATAACCATCTTCTTCTTTGTTACCAACCCCATCTCCGCCCACATAATAGCCCGTTTCGCCTGGCAGAACGGGATCGTTCCCTGGCGTCAGAGTTACACAAAACGGCGGGAACTGGGAGGAGATGATGATTGAGGTTCTGCTGGCGTTAATGCTGATTACCGCGGTAATCTCCCTCCAGGTACGGGACATGCTGGCGGCGGTCCTTACCTTGAGCGTCTTGAGCCTCCTCAGCTGCCTGGTTTTTTTTCTCTTCCATGCGCCGGACGTCGCTCTTACGGAGGCTGCCGTGGGAACCGGGGTAGGGACGGTGGTGATGATCTGGATCGTCTACAAGACCGAGAGGCGGGATGAGACATGAAGAGGAAGCACTGGCTCATGTTCGCTGAAATACTTGTTCTTTCCCTGACCGCACTTTTTCTTTTTACTGCCCTTAAGGGGGAGCACCCGGTATCTTCCGGAATCCGGGACTATATCGTCGCGAACGGAAGCCGGGAGACCGGGGCTCTGAACCTGGTGACCGCTATTTACCTGGGCTACCGGGCCTTCGACACCCTGGGTGAGACAATCGTCCTGCTCCTGGCAGTTTCGGGGGTAATCTACTTTACCGATTTTTCCGCCGAAGGAGGGAGAGAAAGTGAAGAAGACGACCATACTTGACCTGGTGGCCCGCAAGCTTGCTCCCTTCATGCTGCTCTTCGGGTTCTATCTGCTGACCTACGGACACCTCTCCCCGGGCGGGGGGTTTCAGGGAGGCGTTGTTATCGCCTCCGGTGTTATCCTGCTGGCCATCAGCCGTGGGGTGGAAGCCGCGGAGTCCCTCTTTCCGGTTCTTGCCCTCACCAAGGCTGAAGCTTTTGCTTTTTTTCTCCTCCTGGCCGCGGGACTTGCCGGGGTGGTCGCAGGTATCGGCTTTCTCGGGAATCCCGTTGTCCGGGCGGATGTGCAGGCCGTTCCCCGGGCTGGAATGATCCTGCTTTTCAATGTGCTGATCGGCATCAAGGTCGGCGCCGGAGTCAGCCTGATCTGCATGCACCTGTTCAGGGAGGAGTAATGGTCTGGTTTCTTATCGGCGCAATCTTTCTCGTCGGTCTCTGGGGCATCATGAACAAGGCGAACATGATCAAAAAGGTAATGGCCCTGAGTATTGCCAACAGTGCTGTCATTCTGCTCTTTATCTATTACGGCTCCTTTTCCGGTGATACAGCGCCCATCGAGGGAACTTCGGCCCGGATGGTGGACCCCCTGCCGCAGGCTCTGATGCTGACGGCAATAGTGGTCGGAATCTGCGTGGTAGCCCTGGCCCTGGTCCTGGTCTACCGCTTATATCTTAAGTTCGGGACTCTGGATATGCGGCGAATAGAAAAGAAGGCCTGGGAACTGCATGACTGAAAACCTGATAATCTGGATCCTTGTTTCTCCCCTTTTCGGCGGGGCCCTGGCTCTTTTCGGAAAGATCTTCAAAAGAGCGGAAGGATTTTTCTGTCTGCTTTCTGTTCTCAGTTTTGCGGGACCGATCTTTTCTCTGCTGCATCTGCTGGAACCGGTGGCCGGAGGGGCCGCTCTGTTCTACCCCCTGGGGGGCTGGGCGGAGCCCTATGGTATCAGTCTGGTGCTGGACGGTTTTGCCTGGATTTCCGCGGCCCTTATCAGCCTGATTACACCCCTGATCGCCCTCTTTGCCCTGGGAAACAGAAAATACGGAGCCCGTTTCTTCTTCTTTTTAATGCTTCTTTCCGGCGGTATGTACGGGGTCGCCCTGACGGGGGACCTCTTTACCATGTTCGTGGGCTTCGAGATCATCGCTATTTCCGCCTATGTGCTGATAGCCTGGGAGGGTACCCCAACGGGTCTGGTGGCGAGTTTCAAGTACCTGATGCTCAGTACCACGGGGATCCTCTTTTTTCTGTTCGGCATATTCCTGATCTACCGGGACCTGGGGGTCCTCTCCATAGACAGAATCTCGACCCTGCTCCAGAGCGCCGGCGGGGTTCGGAACACCCCTACCATGCACCTTGCCCTGGCCTCCCTTTGTGTGGGAATCGGGGTGCGAACTGCCTTTATCCCTTTTCATACCTGGCTTCCCGAGGCCCATGCCTATGCGCCCCATCCGGTATCGGCCCTGCTTTCCGGGGTGCTTATAAAGGTCTCCTTTTTCGCCATGGTTCGGATCCTTCTGGAATTCGGCGGTTCCTATATGTGGGAGCTGCTTCTCTGGATCGGGGCTGTTACCGCCATCAGCGCCGTTGTTAGTGCGCTGGCCCAGAGCGATGCCAAGCGCCTTCTGGCTTACCACTCCATATCCCAGATGGGATACATCCTGGCTGTCTTCGGTGCGGGATCCTCCTTTGCCCTCAGCGCCTCGTTTTTCCATGCCCTGAACCATGCTCTTTTCAAGAGCCTTCTTTTTCTTACCGTCGGGACCGCGGTGGGCTTAAGGGGGGTACGGAACCTCTATAAAATTTCGGCCCTGGGCCGCAGGATTCCCCTTTTCGGGCTGGCCTTTTTTGTGGGGGCTCTTTCGATATCAGGAATTCCCCCTTTTAACGGCTTCGCCAGCAAAGCCTATATATCCTCCGGAATGAGCGGGTCACCGGCTTATGTGCTTCTATGGATAACCAGTTTTCTTACCATCGCAAGCTTTGTCAAACTCAGCAGGATCTACTTTCCCGGACCAAAGGAGCCGTTCCCCGCGGTCCAGCCGGATACGGTACTGGTTCGGGATTATCTTCCCGGCAAACTGGAGCATCTGGTGGTCATTGTGCTGGCCCTTCTCTGTCTGGGAAGCGGGGTCTTTGGCGTCCAGGTGGCCGGTTTCCTGAATGTTATGCTCTATCATGAGGAGTTGAGTTACACAGTATCCCTCTTCGGCTGGAAAAAGATGCTCTCCCTGCTGCCGGCGGTAATTCTGGGTTTCGCGGCCTTTCGTCTGGTGACAACTTCATGGGGAAAAGGCCTCTCCGCCCGGCTCAAGGCGCTTGCCCCGGACCTGCATACGGTGCTGATTTTCTTTTTTATCGGTCTTCTTGCCTTTGCGGCGGTGGCTTACTGATGAAAAAAATGGATTTTCTGATATTTGTGAGTATACTAGAGAAAGTATGCATCATGGGTTTCCGCATCCAGGAGTACGATCTTTATTAACTCTTCTCATTTCTATCTCCTGGATACTGCTGTTCTCTCCGCAGCTGAATGGGGAGACCATGGTGCTCCACCGCTTTTATTCGGAACAGCGGGAGACGGAAATAGAAGAACTTCTCTATCTCGCCGCCGGAGTGGAGCTTACCGGCGCGGGTCTTTCCAGCAGCCGGAGTGCCGAGAATCCCGACTATATCCTGCATACCCGTTATCGGCGTGACGGGGAGAATCTTATCCTCCAGTATAAGCTCTCCCGGAAGGGATTCAGGAGAGGATCAGAGGAAAGTCTTGCAGAAACCGGGATCAATCTGCGGATAAATCACTATTTTGATCAGATAATCGCTTCTACCGTCAACTATCTGCTCAACACTGCCGAAATAGAACGCCACAGTTCTCCGGAAGCCAGGATTGAAGGAATTCTTCCGGAAAACCCTGAATCCGGGGGTACGGAAACAGTTCTCCGGGAGAAACCATCAGAAAAGGATATCGACAGTAAAGCGGAGCAAAGAACAGAGAAAGCCGCAGGAAACAGGGCTTCCCCGGAAGGCTCAACAGTAACGGGAAATCCCGCTTCAGAAAAAAGCTCTGGTCCCGGAATCTACGGCAGCGCCGGAACCGGAGCTCTTATGCTCCTGGGCGAGATCACCGAATATTTTCATTACGGCCTGGCGGGAACAGTTTCCGCCGGACTGGAGTGGCCGAGTCCGAAAAGAACAGTACAACTGGGAGCCCGGGTCAACCTGATCAGGGTCTTCAATGATCAGCAGACCAACGGAGCACCCCTCTACTTTACTACCGCCGGGGTCAACCTTGTTCTTGGAAGCAGTCCGGAGCAGTCAAACCTTTTTTTTGCCGGGATCACCGGCGGCGCCGCCCTCATCAGCGTTGCTGATTTAGATGGCATCATGACCAAGACAGTGCCTTATGCCGAGGGAAACCTGGCAATGAGGGTGCCCCTGGGCGCACGGCTCTACCTGAAGCCCGACCTGGCTCTGCTCTGTATCTTTGACGATGACCTTCTGATAAGCGGGATTCTGCCGTCCCTCGCTGCAGGGCTGGAGTTTTAACATGCTGAAGAGATTATTCCTTCTGATCATGATGTCGTTCTTCTTTTTTCTTGGAGGCTGCGACGAGTACGCCCTGCTGGAACAGTATCAGCTCGATGTGGAAGTAGCAGACTGGATTCCTGTTCCGGAGAATTTTTCTGTCAGCAGTAGTGGCAGCAGAAATATTTCCATAAACTGGTCATATCCCGATACCTCCCTGATCGACGGTTTCCGGATCGCACGTATGGATACTGCCGGGGGATCAACAATTATCGCGGATGAAGGTCAGCTTGGTAGCAATGAGACCTCGTATGTGGATACTGGTCTGGCGCCAAATGTCTGGTATATTTACTATATGTATGCCGTATCCGGAACGTATCGCTCCTATGCAACTGAACCTAAAAGTGGTTTTTCAAATCCTTGATTATCTCTCGACTCAGTCTTCAACGATCTGTTCCAGAATTCTCTCCATCTCAGTGTACGCCTCCCGGCGTCCTGAAAGACGTTCCTGCAGGCCATAGTTGGAAAAGAAGCGGTCCGCCGAGTCCAGCAGGCCCGGGTATTCGGAGCGTACCCGGGGAGAGGCAATCAGGGCCCGCAGCAGCGCCCTGGTACTCAGGTCCTCCATTCTGAGGGCCCTGCTGTTCGCTGCAAGCTGCTCTTTCTCCCGTATCTGCCGCAGCGCGGCAGCCAGGTTGTTCCGGAGCTGCCGTTGATCCAGCTCCAATTGAAGATTTTCCTGCTCCAGGCTCTTGATTTGTCGTATCAGTGTACTGTTTTGCGAGGGGGGGGCTTGTTCCCGAGCGTCCGGCACTGTTTCCGAGTCCAGTATTGGAGCGGAGGCGGGAGCGGACATATCCTCCATTCGCCGGGATATAATCTCTTCCCGCTCGGCTTCCGCGGATTTAAGAAGTTTTTCCAGTTCCTTCAGCTCTTCGCCGGATTGGCCGCTGCTTTTCAGTTCTTCGTACTGCTTTCGCAGGGCGATAATCTCCTCTTCCTTTTCCCGGAGCTGCCGATCCGTCTGGGCTTTGAGGGTCTTGAGGAGCTGCCACTCACTGGTCAGAAAGCGGTTCTCCCGCAGGGTCACCGCCCGTATCTGGTTCTCCGCCTCGCTGTGCATGATCCAGATGAATCCTGCAGTCAGGGCAATCAGAAGGCTGTTTACAATTAAGGGCAAGAAGAGCTGGTTCCGCCGGATTTTCGGCTTCATGTTTTGATGATTATCCTGCATATGCCTTACTGTGTATTCAGTCTATCATTTAGCATCGGCAAATGCTATGGTACTGCCATGCTGAACAGGAACCGCCTGCGCATTCGCCTGATTGTCCTGATTATCCCCCTGGTTGTGGCTGTAATCCTTGGCAGCGGCATCTTCGCTTCCCTGGAGGCCCGAAAGGCCCTCGTCCGTGTCGTTAATCGTCACATGGTCTATAAAGCAGAACAGCTCAGGGATTATGTTACCAGCGAATGGGGTATCCTCAACGAGCTGGACCTCGATGCACAGCAGGAATACCGGATCATCGCCGAAGAGTCCCTCAAATCCTATGCTGTATCTCTGCTGCGGGGAAAGACGGAAAACATTATCGCCTTCGATGGAGACGGCAATGTCCAGATGAGGATCGGGTACGGTGATTTTCCTGACCCCGAGCCATGGAGCGGTGCTCAGAATTATGAATCTTTACACCAGGGCTGGTTTTCCGGAACGCTCCACGGAGAAAAGCGGGTGGGGGTTGCCTTCGATCTGGAGGCCTTCGGCTGGACCGTGCTGATCAGCGAGGGGGAGGAGGCCTATTTTACGGAAATTCAGGAGATCCGCTATACCTATTTCTGGATTCTGGCTTCCACTATTGTTCTTATCAGTATTCTTATCGCCGTCTACCTGGGATACATCATTCGTCCGGTGGAGCATCTTACTCAGACGATGCAGCATATAAGCAGCTCCCAGGATCTGTCCATGCGGGCACAGATCGAGTCCACCGACGAGATAGGTTTTCTGGCTGACCGATTCAACTCCATGATTTCCTCCATGCAGAGGAGCTATATGGATCTGCAGCATGCCCGGGATGCGGAGGAGTCATCAAGAAAGACAGCAGTCCAGCGTGAACTGGAGACCCTCAATCTGCTGGGAAGGGTCTCGGATTTTCGGGACGAGGATACCGGGGAGCACCTGAGGCGTATTGGTTCTTTTTCCGCTCTTTTTTCCCGCCTCCTGGGGCAGACCGGGAGGGAGCAGGATCTCATTTTTTACAGCGCTCCCCTTCACGATATCGGGAAAATCGGGATTCCCGATTCAATCCTGCTGAAACCCGGACGGCTTACCGACGAAGAGTTTGAACAGATGAAGCTTCATACTCTTTTCGGCTACAACATACTCAAGGATGCCGAGAGTGAGTATCTCTCCCTGGGGGCCCGGATAGCCCTTACCCATCATGAAAAATGGAACGGCAGCGGGTATCCTGAAGGTCTTGCCGGGGAGGACATTCCCCTTCCCGGACGGATCGTCGCCCTGGTGGATGTGTTCGACGCCCTCATCTCCGAACGGCCCTATAAAAGGGCCTGGCCCCCGGAGGATGCCTTTGCGCTGATTCTGGAGCAGCGGGGAAAACACTTTGATCCGGCGCTTGTGGATCTTTTTGAAAAGAACTTCCCGGCCTTTCGTACCATGCTGGGCCTGCCTGATTTTTCCCTTGAGTCCTGAGGCAGATCTCTAAATAATCTCTTATCAACAAAAAATTATTTATCTGCAATTTTCTTGTCAGGTATGCAGTTTTGGTACTATACTTCAGGTTGAAAGTTGTGTGTCGGATTTCACACCCCTTTCAGGAGCATGATCGTGAGGTCCAGAGCCCTTGTTTCTCTATGTTCAGTTCTCGTTTTCTCCCTGTTTTTCAGCTTCTCACCCTTGAGGGCTGTTCCCATACCGGAGCATTTCCGCTTCGACTCCTTTACAACGGAGGACGGCCTCGCTAATTCTTCGGTATCCAGGATCATTCAGGACCGGGATGGAATAATCTGGATAGCCACCCAGGCGGGACTGAACAAGTTTGACGGATATACCTTTACCCATTACGAACATGACCCTTTCAATGAGAACTCCCTTTCCCATAACCTGGTGCAGACCATGTATCTCGACGGCGACGGCAGCTTATGGGTGGGAACCTACGGCGGTCTGAACCATTTCGATCCAGTCAGCGACACCTTTACGCGCTATATCAACGTGCCAGGGGATGACACCTCCCTGAGCAATAACATTGTTACCGCTGTATCCCGCGACACCAGGGGGACGCTCTGGGTCGGAACCCTTGGTGGGCTCAACCGCTTCAATGAAGAGGCTGAACTCTTTATCAGGTATCTGCCGGGTCAGGACCGGGAGAAATCCCTGGCGAACGGGGTGGTCCGGGATTTTATGCTGGACCTCGAGGGCAATTTATGGATAGGAACGAACGGCGGGTTATGCCTCTACAGCTACGATTCAGATGACTTTACCGTGTATCGCCACGACCCGGATAATCCGGATTCTCTGCCCTCTCCCTATGTAATGACGATGATTCAGAATCCTGAAGATCCGGAACGCTTCTGGGTTGGGACCTGGGGGGGCGGGGTTTCGGAGTTTCACATACCTTCAGGTTCGGTACGGGACTTTGATCTTCCAAAGAAGGAGGTCTACCGGATTCTCTACGATTCCAGGGGAAGACTCTGGATCGGTACCTGGGGCGGCGGCCTGATTGTGCTGAATCCCCGGAACGAAAACCTGGTTCATGTGACGGCCTCGAGTCAGAAGAGCAGTCACGGCCTTCTACACAATGTAGTCTACTCCCTTATGGAGGACTCTTCCGGAATGATCTGGATCGGGACCAATGGAGGGGGAATCAATACCTATGAGGACTGGAAGAACCAGTATGCTTCCATAATCCCTGATGCTGAATCTCCTTCGTCTCTGGCACCGGGCAAAGTGGAGGCTCTTCTCCAGGATCCGGACGGAACCCTCTGGAGCGGCATCTACTCCGGCGGCCTTAACCGAAGGTACCCGGAAAGCGGAAAGATCCGGCGCTATACACACGATCCTGAAGACCCTTTCAGCTTGAGCAATGACATTGTAAACGCCCTGCTGAGGGATTCCCGGGGAACCCTCTGGGTAGGAACCAACGAGGGACTGAACATATACATTCCCGAAGATGATAATTTCAAACGGGTCCTGGCCGACGGCACCGCTTTGACACCTCCGGAGGATACGATCTTCGAACTCTACGAAGACAGCAGCGGGGGTATCTGGCTCGGTACGAATATTGCGGGAGCGGTCCGGATGGATCCTGCCAGTGGGCTGTATCGTCACTACACCCATGATCCGGACGACCCCGGCAGTCTCAGCGACAATCTGGTACGTACCATTCTCGAAGATCCTGACGGTACCGTATGGATCGGGACGAATAACGGACTTAACCGGCTTGATCCGTCAGGCGGGCAGTTCAAACGCTATCTGTATAATCCCGATGATCCCGCGGGCCTGAGCAACAGCAATATCCGTGCCCTGGTTCGGGATACCTCGGGAATTCTCTGGATTGCGACCTCCGGGGGCGGTTTGAACCGCTACCATCCTGAAACTGACAGTTTTTCCTATGTCTCCCGCAGGGACGGGCTCTTAAGCAATCATATTCTCAATATGGTTGAGGGCCGCCCGGGAGAACTCTGGATGAACACGACCCGCGGCGTTTCGGTATATGATATCAGCTCCGAAAGCTTTAGGACCATCGATGCATCCACCGGGTTGCTCTCGGACGAGCTTGCCAACGGGCTGCATGTGGGACCCGGCGGAAAAATCTACATAGGCAGCATCAACGGCATTACCAGTATCCAGGAAACCCCGGATGAATCGGAAATGTTTATTCCTCCCATTTCGCTGGTCCGTTTTGAAGTCCTGGGAGAAGAGCGATCCCTGGAAAACGGTGATGACGGCGTATTCACCGAATGTACCCTGGAGGCCTCGGACAGCCTTATTTCCTTCCAGTTTTCCGCTCTGGACTACTCGGCCCCTGAGCGGAACCAGTATGCCTACAAGCTCGAGGGCTTCGACTCCGACTGGATCCGGGCAGGCTCCCGTAACTACGTATCCTATACAAATCTGGATCCGGGCCGCTATACCCTGCGCGTTATCGGAGCGGGGAGCAGGGGTAACTGGAACCATCAGGGGATTTCGATCCCCTTGAGGGTCCTGCCTCCCTGGTATCTGAGTGTCTGGGCAAAGATGCTCTATGCTTTGACCTTTCTGCTCTTAGTCCTTTCTCTGCTGCATTTCAACCAGATCAAACAGAGAAAGGCGGAGGAACGTTACCTGGAACAGGCGCGGCTGAACCGCGAACTGGATCGCAAGGTCAGGGAGAGGACCGCAGAGATCGAAAGGGCGAAGCAGGTCGCAGAGGAAGCCACCCGGGCCAAGAGTCTATTTCTGGCGAATATGAGCCATGAGATCCGGACCCCCCTGAACGGAATTTTCGGGATGCTCTCTCTTCTCTCGAGAACGAAGCTGAATTCGGACCAGCAGGAGTACCTGGAAAACTCCAAAAGCGCGGTGGGGAACCTCAATTCCCTGATCAACGATCTTCTCGATATCGAAAGAATTGAATCGGGAAAGATCCGCATCGAAAACGCCCCGTTCTCCGTCGCCCAGGCTGCCGAATATGTCAGGACCCTTTTTGAACAGGGTGCTGCAGAAAAAGGGATCGATCTGACACTGAAGCTTGATCTTCCCTCGGATCTGGACGTTGTTATGGGAGACCGGAACAGATTTATCCAGATTGTCAGCAACCTGGTGGGAAACGCCGTCAAATATACGGAGCAGGGGTCCATCCT
Organism: Marispirochaeta aestuarii; assembly: GCF_002087085.1. Classification (NCBI taxonomy): domain Bacteria; kingdom Pseudomonadati; phylum Spirochaetota; class Spirochaetia; order Spirochaetales; family Spirochaetaceae; genus Marispirochaeta; species Marispirochaeta aestuarii. Next base: position 26,294 of record NZ_MWQY01000026.1, read on the forward strand.
CTTCGTTGTGGCCACAGAAAAGAAAAACGATCAGGAAATCCGCTGCGAAGTTACAGTGCAGGATACGGGTATCGGTATGCCCGATGACCAGCTCCATCGAATTTTTGACAGCTTTTCCCAGCTGGATATGGGCTATGGCAAGGCTTCCAAGGGAGCCGGACTGGGGCTGGCAATTGTGAAGCAACTGGCGGAAGCCATGGGGGGGACTGTGTCTGTGAGCAGTCAGCTGGGGAGAGGATCGACCTTCCTGGCAACCCTCCTGTTCTCGCCGGCTCCCGAGGGATCCGGGTATCAGGAGGAAAAACCGGATCAGGGAGAACAGTTTTCGCTGGCCAAGGATGGACAACTGCGTGTACTTGTCTGCGAAGACGAGGCCATTAACCGTATCTATATCAGCAAGTTCCTTCAGTCCAAAGGCTATGAGGTCGATCTGGCGACCAACGGGAATGAGGCCCTGGACCGGGCCCGGGAAGGGGCCTACTCCCTTATTCTGATGGATATCGGCATGCCCGGCATCAACGGACTGGAGGCCGCAGGTCAGCTGCGGGCCCTTGGAATGAACACCCCCATTCTCGCCCTGACAGCCCATACCTTTTCCGAGGATATCCAGCGCTGCCTGGAGGCCGGTATGAACGATTTTGTGGCCAAACCGATAAACGAACAGACCCTGCTCAGCAAAATCAGGACGTGGATAAAAAATCCGGTGCAGACCTGAGTTCCGTTCATCTACGAATACCCCCGTTCAGCTCCCCATACAGCGATTCACACGGTTTTTCTTGAACCTCCCTTGTCTCCTGCGATACTGGAGGTAAATCAACAAGGAGGATTGTTATGAGAAAAACAATCGTTGCTGTTCTGTGTGTCCTGTTACTGACTGCCGGGCTATTCGCCGAAGGCAGGCAGGAGGGGGCAGCGGAAACCTACAAAATTACCGCTGGTCTTGGTTTGAATGACAAGTCGGCAGCCTATGAAGCCATGGTGTATTTTAAAGAACTTGTGGAAGAAGGCAGCGACGGACGTATCGTAATGGAAATTTACCATTCAAGTCAGCTTGGAGACGACCGGGAGATGATGGAAGCCCTGCAGCGGGGAGAACAGGAGATGACTGTCCCTTCAACCGCTCCGATTGTCCCCTTTGTTCCGGAGTTCGGTGTCTTTGATCTCCCCTTTTTGTTTCCTAAACACGAAGATGCAGACCGGGTTCTAGATGGCGAAATTGGACAGAGGATTCTGGACAAACTATCTGATGTCGGACTTAAAGGACTGGTTTATTGGGAGAATGGGTACCGAAATCTCACTAATAGTGTACGTGAGGTGAGAACTCCCGCAGATGTTAAGGGTATGAAAGTCCGTACAATGGAAAACCCAATGCACCTGGATGCCTGGAGAACCATGGGGGCTAATCCTACGCCCATGGCTTTCGGCGAGCTTTTCTCCGCCATGCAGCAGGGGGTTGTGGACGGCCAGGAAAATCCCTGGGGTACCATTTATCTTCAGAACTTTCATGAAGTCCAGACATTTGCGTCCGATACAGGTCATGTTTATTCACCCTTCGTTTTGATGATCAGCCAGAAGTACTGGGACAATCTTCCTGCCGATCTGCAGAAGGTTGTTATGGATGCAGCTGTTAAATCCCGGGATAAGAACCGTGAGCTTAATCGTAAATATAACAAAGAATATATGTCAAAACTAAAGGAAGTTATGACTGTTTCAGAACTGACTTTAGAAGAAAAAGCTCAGTTTCAAACTGCTGTTCAATCTGTTTATGACCAATATGCTGATGCAATCGGAAGGGGTTTGATCAACGAAGTGATGGAAGAACTTAAGTAAGGGGCATTCTTAAAATAATGTAATTGGTCACCGGATCAAGGGCACATAATGTCAAGATCCGGTGGTTTTAATCTATCAGAGGAGACATAAGATGTTTTTCGGACGTTTCCAGGCAGCCCTTGAAAAGGCATATTCCATGTTTCTCATACTGTTAACATTAACAATGTTTATAATTGTTGCATTCAATGTTTTCATGCGCTTTGTGATGAATCAGTCCCTAGGCTGGGCGGATGAACTGGCGCGTTTCATTTTCATCTGGATAGGTTTTCTTGGGGCTGTACTAGCATATAAAAACGATGAACATGTTGGGCTTAGTTTTTTGATTGATGCCATACAGTCCTCCAGGGGGAAGCGCATCATTAGCGTTATACAGCAGATCCTTAGCCTCGTAGTGCTGTTGTTTATTACCTATTTCGGGTACCAGGCTTCAACCACTGTCATGAATGTATCTCCAGCATTATCCATCCCCATGTCCTTAATGTATCTCATTGTACCTTTTTGTGGAGGTATGATGTGTTTGCTTGGAATTGGAAAGCTCATCGCGATTTTCCGGGGGGCGGAAATACAGACTAATATCAGGAATTCGGTGGAGTAATGTATGTTGTGGATTTTCCTCTTTTTTCTATTTTCCTCAGTTATTCTTGGACTTCCTATTGTTTTTGCACTCGGTATAGCCAACATAGTCATGTTGCAATTGTTAGATCTTCCATTCACTATTATTGCAAGTAAGATGATATCGGGAATGAACAGTTTTCCACTCCTCGCGATCCCATTTTTTATGTTCGTTGGGGAGGTAATGAGTCGTGGTGGTATAGCTCGCAGACTTGTCAAACTGGCAGATGCTTTTGTTGGACACATTACAGGGGGGCTTGGTCATGTAAATATTCTTGCCAGCATGTTCTTTGGCGGTATAAGTGGATCAGCAATTGCTGATACGGCTGCTATTGGAGGCTTGATGGTTCCGCCTATGGTACAACAGAAATACACACCATCATATTCCGCTGCAGTTACCGCAAGTTCTGCGGTAATTGGCATAATAATTCCCCCCAGTATTCCTTTTATTTTATACGGAATAGTAACAAGTACATCAATAGCAAGGCTTTTTCTGGGTGGTATAGTTCCAGGTCTTATCGTCGGTTTTGCTCTGATGGTAACTACCTATATTACAAGCAGTCGTTATGGTTATGGGAAAAGAGAGAAAGGCAAGTCTTTTTCCCTAAAGGAGGTCTGGTCTGCATTTCAGGCAGTTTGGCCGGCTCTGACTCTACCGGTGATCATTGTAGGCGGTATTCTCGGTGGAATATTTACTGCAACCGAAGCTGGGGCAGTAGCAGCTTTTGTTGCACTTCTTCTTAGTCTCTTCTATTACCGTGAAATTCAGATTAAAGATCTTCCCGGAATATTTCTATCTACTGCCAAGACAACTGCAATTGTTCTGTTTCTCAGTGCAATGGCCATGGTTTCTGCCTGGCTGTTGACAAGGGCAAGAGTCCCGGTTGCTTTATCAAATCTTCTGACAGCTATTACAGAATCTAAACTGCTTATTCTTCTATTTTGTAACATGCTTTTATTCCTTGTTGGCTTTGTCATGGATTTGACACCTGCAATTCTTATCCTTGCACCCATACTCACACCTTTAATGATGAATATCGGAATCGATCCGGTTTACTTTGGGGTAATAATGTGTATTAACCTTGGGATTGGGTTAGTTACACCACCAGTGGGAACTGTTTTGTATGTGGCATGCGGTGTTGCAGATGTGAGAATGGAGGGTTTGGTAAAGTCTCTTCTTCCGTTTTTGTTTACTCTGCTTGTAGTTCTGTTATTACTTATTCTTTTTCCAGAATTGGTCATGTTCATTCCCAACTATTTCAGCTAAATCAGTAATGGATCTGAAAAAAAATCATATATATTGAAGGAAAGGTGAAAATATGACATCTCGTGAACGATTTCTTGCTGCAGCCCGGGGACTGTATACTGATTGCATTCCGGCAGCACCATATAATGGTAATTTTGGAGCGGCTCTGGCCGGTATACCGATATCAGTTTATAACACTGATGGAAAACAGATGGCAGATGCCCAGACTCTTGCTTGGGAAAAGATTGGGCAGGATGTAATCGTTGCGCAGTCTGATAATTACTATATTGCTGAAGGATTCGGATGTGTAATTGAACAGCCGTACGATACAACCCCAAATTTGGTTAAACCAGCCGTTGCGACACTTGATGAAGTTGAAAAACTCAAGGTGCCGGATCCGTACAGAGACGGACGGATGCCTGTATATCTCGAAGCAATTTCTTTGTTGCGCGAAAGGTTTGGTAATGAAGTTGCAATACGTGGTCCGGGAACAGGACCATTTTCACTAGCCAGCTATTTGATGGGTGGGACTACCGAGTTCCTGATGCAGATTGCATATTGTGAAGCCGACAATGATTCTGTAAAAGAGTCACAATTATTCGAATTGATGGATGTTTCTTCGGATGCTCTTATAGTCTTTTTAAAAGCTCAGCTATCTGCAGGTTCTGATACTGCAATGGTTGGAGATTCTCTTGCTTCATTGAGTATGATCTCACCAAAGATTTATGAGAAATATGTCTTCCCTTACGAATGCAAGGTTTTCCAGAGCATCAGGGCGGATGTAAAAAAGCGTGATGCAGTAACTATTTTACATATTTGCGGCGATACCCGGGATATTCTTCCCAACATGGCCCAAACAGGTGCTGATATTCTTGAAATTGACGCAAAGGTTACTCTTGCTGATGCTCGGATTCTTGTTGGGGATAAAATTGCACTTATGGGAAATCTTGAACCCACAACAGTTTTGTTTGCTGGGACACCAGAACATGTGCAAAATGAATCTTTGAAATGCATTCGGGCAATGGAAGGCTCTCAAGGTGGGTTCATCCTTGGGTCAGGTTGTGAGGTGGTGCCAAAGAGTCCTGAGGTAAACTTGAAAATGATGGTAGAAACTGCTCATAATGCATCAGGGAATATGTAAAAGTATATTTATTCGACAGTGAGTTTGCGTTACTTTATCCAGGGGGATCAGGGTTCTTGATGAGCATCCGAGTTCGTATTTTTCGTTCTTATATGATATTGATTCTCCTGGTTCTTCTGTACTTATGCTGTTCATTCCTTTTAGGTTCTTTTCGTTTGCAGCTTGAAAAGGATAAAATTTCTATTCTTGAAGTAAAAACAACTTGGGAAGAGTTGCGTGTCCTGGTGAATGAGACAACAGCCGATTGGAACGACGGTAAAACATATGAAGAGTTTATAAAGAAGAGTATACAGTTTGAGGCAAGAATAAACAAACTGGTAGAATCAGATAACCGCAATGTATGGTATTGGCGACAGGTCAATCGGTACATCGATAACTTATACTCTGTGTGGCTGATGGCGCGGGTAAATGTTGACAGCCTGATAGAGACACGAGAAAGTCTTGAATTCCATAAGATGGAGAAGTCGCTTGTTCAAATCCCCGGTCCTCAAAGGCTTTATCATTTTTTTATTAGGCTTATGGAAAATGCCGATAATGAGAACGATCCACATATAATTATTCTAAAGAAATATACTGATGCAGTTGAGTTTTTTCCTATCTACAGTAATGCTGTCGACTATGGATTTTCAATTGCACTGCAAAAAATGGGGATTCAATATAATCATATAATAGTCATTCAGAATTATTTGAGTGCTATTTTCTTTATTCTTTTCCTCTTGAGCTTTGTGACAATCTCTCATCATTTTACTAACTCCATTTCTTCACCTATTATGCAAGTAAGCGATAAATTAAACACCTTTATTGGTAGAAATGTGGAAAGCGAATATAATGGTCAAAATGACGAGGTGGCCATGCTGGAGGCGAGTGTGGATGACCTGATCGAGCATTATACTCACCTGGCAAGACTGGCCGGCCGGCTCTCCCGGGGTCATATAGAGACTTCCCTCCTTTCGCTCCCCCGGCAGGGAGTGGTCGGAAAGGCCCTCAAGGAGGTCGCCTCCTATCTTAAAGGGCTGGCAAAGACCGCAGACTGGATCCGGGACGGAAAATACGGCGCCCAGGTCAAGGAGAAGTCGGAACAGGATGTACTTGCCCGGAGTTTCAATATTATGTCCAGGGAGATTGCCGAGAAGATCAGCACCCTGCGGAGCATGTTTGAGGCTATAGATGAGGGGATTATTCTGGCCGACTGCGAGGGCCGGATCCTGGAGGCAAACCAGAAGTTCCTCTCCCTCATGGAGGTGGGAGATCCGGGAGAACTCGATTCTATCGACATCTTTACTCTGATTATTCCCGAGGAGGAAATCCAGGGGCAGATCAGAAAGGGACTGCCCGTGTATGATTTGTATTGCACCATCTTCAATCGTAAGAATGAGCGGATTCCCGTCAAAGTGAACGTGCGTCCCCTGAATACGGCTTCCGACGGGGGTAATAGCGTAATGATGCTGATTTCAAATGAATCCCTGCGGGTACGAATGAAGCGCGAACAGGAAACCCTGGCAGCCCAGGCCCTGGAGGCTGAATTAAGGGCTTTGCGGGCCCAGATCAATCCCCATTTTTTCTTCAATACCCTGAACACCATAGCCCATCTTATCGAAACGGATTCCCCCACAGCGGTGGGGGTTGTGGAAAAACTTGCCGGGATGTTCCGTTACACCCTGCTGTCCACAAAGCATAAAACTGTACGACTGCACGAAGAGCTCCTGCATGTGCGGGAGTTCCTCGCCATAGAGAAAATCCGCCACGGCTCCCGGTTGGAAGTCGATTTCAGAATTGAGCGGTCTGTTGAAGAATCCGGTATTCCTCCCATGCTGTTGCAGCCGATTGTGGAAAACAGTATAAAACACGGAGCGGATAAAAACGGAATAATCCGCATCATGCTGAAAGCCTGCAGGGAACAGGATGATCTCTGTATAGACATTTCGGACGCCGGCGATTCGGAAGTCGATATTGCAGGTCTGCTGGACAACAGCCGCACGGGCCTGCAGAATGTAAACCGGCGTTTGATGACCCTGTACAGAAAGCATCTCGAGTTCATCAGGAGGAATACAGGTGGTCTCATGGTCAGGATCAGGGTTCCCCTGGACGGGGAGGGAACAGGATGATACGTGTACTTATTGCGGATGATGAAAAACCTGCCAGGGGACGTTTAGTCTCTTTTATCTCCGAGTATCCGGAATTCCTGATTCTCGGAGAGGCTTCCGACGGACAGGAGACTGTTGCCCAGGTGAACCGGTTTGAGCCTGATGTACTGTTTCTCGATATCCAGATGCCGAAGAATAACGGATTCGAAGTCCTCCAGCAGCTGACCTGCGACCCTGTAATAATATTCACCACGGCCTATGATGAGTACGCCATTGCGGCTTTCGATGTCCATGCCCTGGATTATCTTCTCAAGCCCTTCAGCAAGGAGCGGTTCAGCAGTACTGCCGCTCTGATCAGGAAAATTCTGCTGGACCCCATGGACTACAAGGAGCGGGTACGCAGCGCTGTCGGACAGATCGCTTCAGGGGATGCATATCTTGAACGGGTCACGGTGAAGGACAGACATGTATACTCCATTATCCCTGTGCAGAATATTCAGTGTATAAAAACCGCCGGCGGGCTGGTATATATTCAGACAAAGGAGCGGGAGTTTCAGACGGATACGACCCTGAACCAGTTTGAGCAGCGCCTCGATCCTTCCATGTTCATGCGCATACATCGAACGGCGATAGTCAACCTGGAAAGGATCGAGAAGATTCTACCCTGGGGGCAGGGACGTTTTGCCCTTGTGCTGGAAAATGGGAATTCCCTCCATATCTCCCGGGACCGGCTGCAGGAGTTCAAGTCCCGGGTCGGTCTGAAAGTCTGATTCAGTTTCGCAGGTTCTACAGATAGTATCCCAGCACAACGAAGAGGGGCAGGGTAACCGCGGCTCCCAGGTAGCTTAAAATAATGCCGCTGCCAGAGTAGGGCAGCTGCTCCGGTCGGCCGTAGTTCTGGATGGCGATCATGATGTTGGTGGCCGGCGGTACGGCGGCCTCGATTACCAGGAAGAGCTGCATCCATCGCCAGGTATCTGCCATGGTCATAGGTTCTCCCGGAAGCAGGGAGGGGCCGCCGAAAAGCAGGCGCAGTGACAGCATGGCCAGGAGTACGACCAGGGGATAGAGTACCTGCCTCACCAGCAGAAAGGGACCGAACTCCCTGTGACGGGTCAGGCTCTCATGGGGTACCCCGGCCAGGATTCCTCCCAGCACGATCATGATTCCGTCCATGGCAAAGCGGGAGTACTGTTCCACCGGAGAAGCGATAATCCTGGGAATATGGTCGTAGAGCCCGGTGGCGGCCAGGACTATCCCCGAGGCGATGCCCACAAAGGGGATGGTCAGCCTGAAGCGCATCTGCAGGGGTTCCCCCGGAACCCTCTTGATGATGTTGACCGCGAAGCTCCAGAAGATCAGCTGGTAGGCCATTACGTAGGTGAAGAGAAATATCAGAATCGGCTCCGGGGCAATGGCCTCCAGGATGGGGAGGGGTACATACCCAACATTGTGGATGGCGAACAGCAGAATGAACTCGCTCTTGTTTTCCTCCTGCAGGCTGGAGAATATCCTGGTGTGCTTGAGCAGCCAGAGGACCAGAAGGTACTGCAGATAGATGGTAACGACGCACATGACAAAGAAGAGGGGCATCCAGTGGGCACCCCTGGAGAAGGCGTCATCCCAGGAGATTCCGTAGCGGGAGATATAGTAGAGGGGAAACAGGACATTCACAATAGCCGCGGAAAGCCAGGGCAGCAGCTTTCTGCGCATCCACCGGGGGTGAAAGATGATATATCCTGATACAACAAGCCCGATCAACCGTAAAAACGCTGCTGCCATTGAGTCCTCTGTATTCTTCTGGTATTCATTTTTCTGCTCTTCAGTGTAGACTAATTACTGATAAAAGCCAATCCGGAGTTACGCCGGAAACCTTTGAGGGGGAAGATTTTTCGGATGGATAAAGGACTTATTCGGACCGGCAGCGGTTCCAGCTCTGAAGTTTTTAAAGCCTCCGATACGGAAGCCTTCAAGCTCTATTATCCCGGCTACAGTCTGCTCGAGGTTGTCCGGGAGTACGAGAATACCAGTTTTGTCCGCCGGGTATATGAAAAGGCTCCCTGGGTACAGGAGCCGGGACAGCGGGAGGGCAGAATTACCCTGCCCCTCGAACTGATTCAAGGACAGGGGCTGGCGAAAATCCTGCGTTTCGGGGATGCCCGGGAAGTCGGGATGAGTCTCGGTATAATGCATCGGGACCTGCATGTACGGCCCTCCGAGGGTTTGCCCCCGGCGAAGAGTGTTTTTGAACCGGTAATCCTGGATTCCCCGGGTATTCCCGAAGGCAAACGGAAAAACTGCCTCTCCTTTCTACGGGAGCGGCGGGATGACCGACTCTGTCATGGCTGTTTTCATCCGGGAAACATAGTCCAGACAAACTCCGGCTGGCGCCTGATCAACTGGAAATATGCATTTTCCGGGGACCCCCTGGCTGATGTGGCGGCCACCGTCTATCATCTGCGTTCCTCCTCCCGGGCCGGGCGTCGCTCTCCCGTTCTGGAGCCTCTGTTGCGGGACAGGCTGATTCGCTGGTATCTGAAGGGGTATTTCGGAAAAGAGGAAATTCCCCGGCAAGATATCACAATCTGGATGGAAATAACGGCCATCAGGTTCCGCGGATTTGCCAAGGAGAGACTAAGTTAGTATCCTGTTATATACGAATACATAGATAAGGAGTCATGTATATGTTGAAACGACCATTAGGAAATTCCGGAATAGAGGCCTCTGTTGTCGCCTTCGGTGCCTGGGCCATAGGCGGCTGGAAGTGGGGCGGGACTGATGACGATGTCGCGGTACGGGCGATCCACGCGGCCATTGACCGGGGTATGGACTTTGTTGATACCGCGCCTATTTACGGGTTCGGCCATTCCGAAGAGGTAGTCGGCCGGGCAATCCAGGATCGCCGTGACAAGGTTGTTCTGGCAACGAAGTGCGGTATGCGCTGGGACGAAAAAGTGGGACGCTACTTCTTCTCCCACCAGATGGATACCCCCCAGGGCCCTCAGCCGGTGGACATTCACATCTACCTTGATCCCGAATCGGTTCGCAACGAGGTGGAACAGAGCCTTAAGCGTCTGAAGACCGATTACATTGACCTGATGCAGACACACTGGCAGGAACGGGTCTCCACTCCCATCGAGGACACCATGGAGATGCTGATCAAACTGAAGGATCAGGGAAAGATCCGGGCCATCGGGGTCTGTAATGCCGACCCGGAGGAGATGAAACAGTACCAGTCCGTGGGTCCCCTGGCTTCCGACCAGGAGAAGTTCTCCATGCTCGACCAGGAGCACGCCGCTAAGCAGAGGCAGTTCGCCGCCGAAGAGGGGCTGGCGTACCTGGCCTATTCTCCCATCGGACAGGGGCTTCTCACCGGTAAGGTTGGTCCTGACCGGCAGTTCAACCCGGGCGACCAGCGCCTGGACAACCCCCGCTTCAGTGTTGAGAACCGCAAAAAGGTTATGGCCATGCTGGATGAGTTCCGGCCTGTCGCCGATGCCCATAGGATCAACCTGGCCCAGCTCGCCATCGCCTGGACTTTTCATCAGCACGGCTGTACCCATGTGCTCGCGGGGGCCAGAAACGAAGAGCAGGTTACCGAAAACGCCGCCGCCGGAGATGTAAGCCTGAGTAAGGAAGAGTTGAGCCTTATGAAGCAGGTTCTGGATAAACACCTGCCGGGTCTGAAGCTCTAAACAGATGAATGAGGGCAGTACATGAAGCTGACTCTGGAAGGACTTACAAAGGATATCCCGCAATGGAAGGCCGGCGGGTATCAGCTGCCGAAATACGATATCGAGAAGGTCAGGGCTGCAACCCTGGCCTCTCCGGTCTGGGTTCACTTCGGTTCCGGTAATATCGCCAGGGGGTATCTGGCGATGCTGCAGCAGAGGCTGCTGGATGCCGGCCACTCGGACCGGGGTATGATCATCTGTTCATCCTGGGACGAAGAGGTGGTGGACAGGGTCTTCCGGCCCCATGACAACCTGAATGTGGCTGTAAGCCTGCATGCCGACGGGAGTGTGGACAAGCAGGTTCTGGCAAGCGTGGCGGCCTATATTAAAACGAATTCCGAACTGCCTGAACTGCTGAGGATTTTCGAGAACCCCTCACTGCAGATGGCCAGCCTGGCCGCTACGGAGAAGGCCTACTCCCTGAGGGATGCTTCCGGAGGCTATGCCCCCGAGCTCGCTTCCGCTCTGGAAGCCCCCCCTCGACAACCCGGGCACCTGATGGTACTGATCGCGTTCCTTCTGTACCGCCGCTACCTGGCGGGGGCTGCTCCCCTCGCTCTGGTGAGCATGGATAACTTTTCCCATAACGGCCTGAAGCTTTTCAGTTCCGTTCACGAAATAGCAGAAAGCTGGGTAAAGACGGGGAGTGTGGAAAAGGCTTTTCTGGAATATATCGGTGACCCGGCAAGGGTCTCCTTTCCCTGGTCAATGATAGACAGGATTGTGCCGAAGCCTTCGGAACAGGTCAGGGAGATGCTGATTGATGACGGCTACGAGAGCGGCGATATCATCACCACGGCCAGGGGCTCAAAGGCCACCACCTTCGTCAATCTCGAGGAGGCTGAGTACCTGGTCATCGAGGACTCTTTTCCCAACGGCAGACCCGCCCTGGATAAGGCGGGGGTTATCTTTACCGACCGGGATACCGTGGACAAGGTGGAGACCATGAAGGTCTGCACCGGTCTGAATCCCCTGCATACTACCCTGGCCATATTCGGCTGCCTGCTGGGCTACGACAGAATCTATGAAGAGATGAAGAATCCCCTCCTGCGGCGTTTTGTCACCCGCCTGGCCTATGATGAGGGACTGCCGGTGGCGGCCCATCCGGGGATAATCGATCCGGAAGAGTTTGTTCACGAGGTTTTGACAAAGCGCTTTCCCAATCCCTTTGTCCCGGATATGCCCCAGCGTATCGCCTGGGACACCTCCCAGAAGGTTCCGGTGCGCTTCGGGGTCACTTTGAAGGCCTACGCAGCACGGGGCGCCGATGCCCTTGGGGGGCTGGTCTACATTCCCCTCTTCATTGCCGGCTGGCTGCGCTATCTGCTGGGGGTCAATGATGAGGGAAAACCCTTCGAGATCAGTCCCGACCCCCTGGGGCCGGTGCTGCAGGAGAAGCTTGCCGGAATTTCCCTGGGGAATTCAGGTCCCTATACGGAAAACCTCAAGCCGATTCTGTCGGATGAAAAGCTCTTCGGCATCGACCTGGTTGAAAGCGGTCTGGCCGAGAAGATCTCTGTAATGTTCGGGGAGATGGTAAAAGGCCCGGGGGCTGTGACCCGGACCCTTGAAAAGTATTGCAGGGAATAAAAAAGCCGGCGTCGCGAAGACGCCGGCTTTTTTCTAAACAGTCACCTTCATGGCTCCGGTGGTAAGCCCGCCGTCCACCATCATAAGCTGTCCTGTCACATATTCCGAGGCCTCGGAGGCCAGGAAGACCGCCATACCCGCAAGGTCTTCGGGTTTTCCCACCCGCTTTTTGGGGATGCGGTCCACGATGTAGTCCACCCAGGCCTGGTTTTCGTAGAGGACCCTGGTCTGCTCCGTTTTGAACCAGCCGGGACCCAGGGTGTTGACGTTAATACCGTCGTTGCCCCACTCATCCGCAAGGCTCTGGGTCAGCTGGCGGATTCCGCCCCGGCTCGCGCAGTAAGGTCCGATGCCGCCGGACCCGAACTTGCTGGTTCCGGAACCGATGTTGATGATGCGTCCGTACTTCTGCTTCAGCATCGATTTTTTTGCCACCGCGGCGCACATGAAGAAAGCGCCCTTGAGGTTGGTGTCCAGCACCATGTCCCACTCTTCGCCGCTCATCTCGATGGTGGGCTTCCGTACGTTGCAGCCCGCGTTGTTCACCAGGATGTCGATGCGTCCGTATTCCGCCATCACTTTGTCGGTGGCCTTGTCGATGCTGTCCAGGTCCCGGACATCCAGAGCCACCGGCAATGCGCGTCTTCCCAGGGCTTCTATCTCTCTGCAGGTACCTTCCAGGGAGGATTCCTTCCGGCTGGTAACCGCCAGGTCCGCTCCGGCTTCTGCCAGGGCTTTCGCAATCGCCAGGCCAAGTCCCCGGCTGGCGCCGGTTACCAGGGCTATTTTTCCGCTTAAATCAAACATGGATGTTGTCATAAACCGCGTTCTCCTTGTTGTGTTTGGTTCAGGGTTCCAGAATAACCTTCATGAGTCCGGCTTCCCGATTGTAGAGCCGTGTGAAATAGTCGGCCCCTTCTTCCAGAGGTGCTACCTTGGAAATCAGCGAATCCACATCTACGCGTCCGCTCTGGATCAGCTGGAGAGACGAGGCAAACTCCCCGGAAGAGGCGTTGGAACCCCTCAGGGTAATCTGGTGGGAGACTATATGCTGCAGGGGCAGCTTGATCTCAGGCGCCAGGTTTCCGATGGCCGTAACGTTGCCGCCCTTACGGACGCTGTAGAGACAGGCATGCACGGTACTCTCCATACCCACCGCGTCCAGGGCAATCTGGGCGCCCAGGCCGCCGGTCAGTTTTTTCATTTCTGCGGGTATGTCGTCTTTTTTTGGATTGAAGGTGCCGGTGGCGCCGAAATCCATGGCCTGCTTCAGGCGCCCCTCATCCACGTCGGCCACGTATATGCGTCCGCAGCCCGCGGTGCGCAGGACCTGCAGGGTCAGAAGCCCGATAATACCTGCGCCCATCAGAAGGGCAGTGTCACCGATGGTTATGGGGGTTATGCTGACCCCGTGGACAGCCACCGCCAGGGGTTCGATCATGGCGGCCTGGACGAAACTTACCTCATCGGGCATTGGATACAGCACGATGGCGGGAACCACCACATATTCGGCAAAGGCTCCATCCCGGTGATACTCGTCGCAGGCGACCCCCAGGACCTGGCGGTTTTCGCAGAAGTTGAAGTTTCCTTCCCGACAGTAGCGGCACTCTCCGCAGAAGAGGGTGGAGTCAAAGGTCACCCGGTCGCCTTTGGCATACCCTTTTACCCCGGGGCCGAGCTCTTCGATTACACCTGAGGCCTCGTGCCCCATGATCAGCGGGGGAATCCGCCGTCCGGTGCTGCCGTCAAGGCCGTGGATGTCGCTTCCGCAAATACCGCAGGCCTTTACCTTTATAAGGACCTCTCCCGCCTTGGGGGAGGGTTTCGGCGCATCGATTATTTCCTGATGATTGTACTCTTTCAATTGCAGGGCTTTCATTCTGTGCTCCTTTTATATCCTGATATTACCTATGAACTGTTGATCTTGCATACAAAGATACGATCATATGTATGATACCATACAAGTTTAATGGATGCAGCATACAATCTCAATATCGGGAAAAAATAAATTCCGGTATTGACAGAGCAGGGATAATTCGCTAAAAATATATCGAATGCTGAGATCGGACCCAGGTCCTTCAAGGCTTCCAATCTTTCCATTCCTGATCCGGAGGTACTAATCTGATGGAAAAGCGTTTGGGCGTCGTTTCTATTCTGCTTGAATCCAGAGATTCCGTGCGGACCATGAACACGATCCTCTCCGACTTTGGCGAGTTAATCCTGGCTCGTCAGGGGCTTCCCCTGCGGCACAAGGGTATTCACGTCATATCTCTGGTTGTGGAAGGCACAACCGACGAGATAGGTGCGCTGACGGGAAAGCTTGGGCGTCTGGAAAAAGTCCAGGTAAAATCCGTTCTCACCAGGTATCGGGAGGACGATAGTGACGAAACTGAAGACAAAGCCTGATTTTATCGACAGGAAAAAGCTTGAACATCTGGGCTCTCTCAATGAGCCTGACGAGGGTAGGCGGCAGGAAATCATCTCAAAAGCCAGGGAGCTCAAGGGACTCGATCTGGATGAAGCCGCAGAACTGCTTGCCTGCTCCAGCCCGGAAGCGGTACAGGACCTGCTTTCTGCGGCAGCCTTTGTAAAGCAGGAGATCTACGGTCCAAGGATGGTGTTGTTCGCCCCCCTCTATGCGGGCAACAAGTGCTGCAACGACTGCCTCTACTGCGGTTTTCGCAGAAGCAATACAGAATTGACCCGTGTGACCCTTACGCGGGAGGCGATTGCGGCAGAGACCCTGGAACTCCTGCGACAGGGTCACAAGCGGCTCCTTCTTCTGACCGGCGAGGCCGCCGAGTACACCATGGACTATACCCTCATGGCCCTGGAGACCATGTACTCGGTCAGGGACAGAAAGGGTTCCTCCATCAGGCGCATAAACGTCGAACTCGCCCCCATGTCGGTGGACAATTTCCGGCGCCTCAAGGAAGGAAAAATCGGGACCTATACCTGTTTCCAGGAGACCTATGATCCGGACCTGTACCGGCAGTACCATCCTGCGGGGCCCAAGGCAGACTACCACTGGCGCCTCGAGGTAATGGACCGGGCCATGGAGGCGGGGATAGACGATGTGGGCCTTGGAGTCCTCTTCGGGCTTGCGGATTACCGGAAGGAAGTTCTCTCCATGCTGATGCACGCCGCCCATCTGGAGGAACGCTTCGGCTGCGGACCCCATACCGTGAGCGTACCCCGCCTTGAACCGGCTTTGGGCGCCCCGGTGAGCGAATCCGTTCCGTATCCCGTTTCCGACCTGGATTTCAAAAAGCTCGTCGCGGTTTTGCGGCTCACCCTGCCCTATACGGGGATTATTCTCTCCACCCGGGAATCGGCACAGCTGCGAAGTGAACTCTTCCGCTATGGTGTAAGCCAGGTTTCTGCCGGGTCCCGGACCAACCCAGGCGGCTACGGCGAAGAACAGACCCGGGAAGAGGAGTTCAGCCACAGCCAGTTCTCCCTGGGGGACCACCGCAGCCTGGCGGAGGTGGTGGACAACCTGGCGGATTACGGGCTGGTTCCATCCTTCTGTACCGGCTGTTACCGGATGGGGCGTACGGGAAGCGATTTTATGGACCTGGCAAAGCCGGGGCTCATCAGGCAGTTCTGCCTGCCCAACGGACTTGCCACCTTCGCGGAGTATCTGGAGGACTATGCTCCGGAAGAGCTGAAAAAGAAGGGCCTCACCCTTATCGAGAGAATAGCCGCGGACCAGCAGGAATCCATAGCCTCCATGATCAGGGAGAACAGCGCCCGGGTTGCTGGCGGAGAGAGGGATATCTATGTCTGATATCTCCCGCTGGGAGGAACTGTTCCTGCAGGGCAGGCTCGATGAGCTCAGTGCGGCAGCTATGGACTTGACCCGGACGCACTTCGGCGATTCAGTATTTCTGCGGGGACTCCTGGAATACAGCAACCACTGCAGCAGCAACTGCCTCTACTGCGGAATCCGCAGGGACAATTCCCGGGTTGAACGCTACCGTCTGGATGACCGGATGATCTACGCCGCCGTCGATTCAGGATTTTCGCGCGGACTGCGCACCTTCGTACTTCAGGGCGGGGAGGACCCCGAGTTCGGTACCGATCGGATGTGTCGCATTGTCCGGGAAATAAAAAAGCGGACCGGCGGGATGGCGGCTGTAACCCTGAGCTGCGGCATCCTCTCCCGGGAGGACTATGCGGCCCTCAAATCCGCCGGGGCGGACAGGTACCTGCTGCGCTTCGAAACCTCGGATCCGGAACTGCATCGTAACTTAAGGGATGGCGTCAGTCTGGAGCGGAGGCTGAAGGCTCTTGATGACCTTCGCAACCTCGGGTTTCAGACGGGTTCCGGCTTTATGGTGGGACTCCCCGGAGAAGACGACGAGCTTGTCCTGCGGAATATCCGCCTTGCCCGGGAACTCGAGCTGGACATGATCGGTATCGGGCCCTTCATCCCTCACCCCCAGACACCCCTGGCCGAGTCTCCCCAGGTTCCCCTGGAGAAGACCCTCCTTGCCACGGCGATGCTGCGCATAACCTGCCCCAAAGCCCACATTCCGGCCACCACCGCAGCCGGAAGCCTGGAACCCGACGGCAGGGAAAGAATGCTCCGCTGCGGCGCCAACGTGCTCATGCCGAACATCAGCCCCGTGGAGGTAAAGCCCCATTATATGCTCTATCCGGGGAAGATCTGTCTGGATGAGGACGGCCTGCACTGCATCGGCTGTCTGGCAGGACGAGTGGCCTTGGTGGGACGGAAGCTGGATTTTGACCGGGCGGACGGACGTGTTATCCATGAGCGTGCCGGAGCAAAGGAATCTGCATCCGTATGAGCAGGCTGTGGAAACAGGAAACTGCGAAGGCCCTGGAGAACTTCGGACCCGGCGGGCTTCCCCGGCAGCTGATCCGGGCCTATGGCGAAGTCAAGCGGGCTGCACTGGCGGCGGTACACCGCCATGATCCTGAACTCTGGACGGAAGAGGCCGCCGCAGCCATTGCCGGAGCCTGTACCGCGATTATAAGGGGAGACCACGATGACGCCTTTCCCATCTCCCTGTCCCAGGGCGGGGCGGGGACCAGTATTCACCTTAACGTGAATGAGGTTATCTCCTCCCTGGTGGAACAGTCCTGCGGCTGCAGTCTTGATCCCCTGGAGGATCTGGCCAGGTTTCAATCCACCAACGATACCTTTGCGACAGCCGTCAATGTGGCCCTGCTCCGGGGACTGGCGGAGATAGAAAAGCAGGTGATCGCTCTGCAGGAAAAGCTCGTCCGGATGGAGACAGAATATGACGCAGTTCTGATGACGGGCCGTACGGAGATGCAGGATGCCCTGCCCCTCGGTCTGGGACAGCTCTTCGGTTCCTGGGCAGGAATGGCGGAACGGGACCGCTGGCGCCTCTCCAAGCTTGCAGAAAGGATACGGGAAGTCCCCCTGGGGGGAACGGCCATCGGGACCTGCTTCAATGCTCCCCGGGATTACATGAACGATGCCCTCCGGACCCTGCGGTCCATTACCGGGCTTCCCCTGGCGCGGAGTCAGAACCTTCCCGACGCGGTGGCCCACAAGGATTCCCTGGGGGAGTTGGCTTCAGGTTACGCTCTGGCCGCCGGAAATCTGCTGAAGATTGCCGGAGACCTTCTCTATTACACCAGCAGCCCTGTGGGGGAGTTTCAGCATCCGGATCTTCAGTGGGGTTCCAGCATAATGCCGGTAAAGGTGAACCCGGTGCTCCTGGAGTTTGTCCAGGGACTTGCACTGCGGGTAGAAGGGGATGGGAGGACCTCATGTGTCTATGCCCGGGAATCCCGGCTTCAGCTGAACTCCATGCTTCCCTTTCTTGCAGAGAGCATCTTCCGCCAGGAGTCAGCCCTTTCCGCCGCCCTGAAAGCCCTCTGTCGCTTTCTGGACGAGGTGAAGATCAACACCCAACGCATGGAAGCCAATCTCGCCTCCTCCCCGGCACTTCTTAACGCCCTTCTGCCGAAGCTGGGCTATCACCGGCTGAAACCCCTGATCAATGAGTTTGCGGCTCAGCCGCCCCGGGACTTTGAGGAATTCCGGCGTCGGGCGGCTGCAGTATTGGACCTGGATCCGGCTCTTCTGGACGGGTGGCTCAGTCCGGAAGAGCTTATCGGCCAATCCTTTTAAAGAACGAGGCAGGAATATGAAATCAACACCCCTGGCGGAACAGTCCCGGATCGTACTTCTTGGAATCCGAAACGCCGGCAAAAGCTCACTGATGAACGCCCTTTTCGGAAAGAAGGTCGCCATCGTTTCCGGGCAGCCCGGCACCACCACCGACCCGGTGACCCGAAGCTTCGAGATTCCCGGCCTTGGCCCCGCGGCGATAGTGGATACCGCAGGTATCGACGACGAAGGAGAGCTGGGGACTTTGCGTATAAAGGCTGCCATGGAACGGACCAGAAGCGCCGACATGGTGATCATGGTAAGTCCGGGCCACCTGAGCCCTACGGAAGCAGAAGAGCAGCTCTACTCCCGGCTCTTCGGCCGGGCAGCTGAAAATGGGAAGGCCCCGGCCCTGCTCGTGCTGACCCATGGCAGGGAAAACCTTGACAAAAAGAAACGAGGCTGGCTTGAAAGCACCGGTGGCTTTTGCGTGGAGAACCCCGAAGCTAAGGGAATTGCCGAACTGATTGCGGCCATCGGAAAAATCGCCCCGGCGGCCGAACCGACACCCCTGGAGGGGCTTGTCAGCGAGGGCGACCTGATACTCCTGGTAACCCCCATCGATCTGGCGGCCCCCAAAGGGCGCCTCATCCTGCCCCAGGTGGAGACCCTCAGAGATGCCCTGGACCGGGACTGCGCTTCCCTGGTGGTAAAGGAACGGGAGCTTTTCCGTTTTTATCAGGCTCTTAAGGAGCCTCCAAAGCTGGTGATTACCGACAGCCAGGCCTTCCATAAAGTAGCCGCGGACATTCCCGAGGACCAGCCCCTTACCAGTTTCAGCATCCTCTTCGCCCGTAAAAAGGGGGAACTGGACAGGTACAATCCGGGACTTGCGGCTCTCGAGAAGATGAAGCCGGCGCCCAGAATTCTCATGCTGGAAAGCTGTTCACACCACCGGCAGGCGGATGATATCGGAACGGTTAAAATTCCGCGTCTCTTTCGCCAGATGGTCCGCCGGGATGCGGAGTTCATCTTCAGCCGCCGGATGCCGGAGAAAGATGAACTGAAGGATCTGGATCTCGTAATAATGTGCGCCTCCTGTATGCTCACCCGTACGAAGGTCATGACACGCCTCGACGCCTTCAGGGATGCCGGAGTTCCGGTGCTGAATTACGGTCTGTTTCTGGCCTGGGCAAACGGGCTTTTCCCCCGGGCTCTGGAGCCCCTGGAGCAATAAGGCCGGGTATCTGTAAAGATTGACCCCGCATATCCCATGGAGTATGGTTTACCGGAGGAGTATGCCATGGCTCGTATTCTCTGTTTCGGCGATTCAAATACCTGGGGGTGGAATCCTCACGACAAATCCCGCTACGGAAAGGAGACCCGCTGGACCGGGAGACTGCAGGAGATGTTCGGAACCCTGCATGAGATTATCGAGGAGGGCCTCAACGGACGGACCACCACCTTCGATGATCACGTCTCCGGAGGCGGTAAAAAAGGATTGAGCTATCTGATCCCCTGCCTGGAAACCCACAGACCCATCGACCTTGTAATCATGATGCTGGGCACAAACGATCTGAAGCTGCGCTTTTCCCTGTCCGCCTATGATATCGCACGGGCAATGGACAGGCTTGTCGCAACCGTACTTGGCAGCACTGCAGGGCCTGCAGGAGAAAGCCCCCAGGTGCTCCTTGTGAGTCCGGCAAGGGTGGGCCCTTTATCGGACTTTAAAGAGATGTTTGCCGGGGCCCGGGAGAAGTCATTGCTGCTGGGCAGGCATTATCGTCAGGTGTCGCTTGAACGGGGGTGTCATTTTCTGGATGCCGCGGAGCTGATCGAATCGAGCCCTGTCGACGGAATCCATCTGGAAAAGGAGTCCCATGGGATTCTGGCTGAGGCCTTTGTACAGAAGATCGGGCAGATCCTTCAGTCCTGAATCCTTCCGGAAGGATAAAGAAGTTTTTTGACGATGCCCTGAAACGGTGATACTCTGAAAAGAAGCTGCACACAGTCAGCCAGTTTAACTTTGAGAGTGTCATATGTCAGACGGAAAGAGGCGTATTCAGAAGGTCTTCAGCGGAGATCTTCCCGACAGAGTCCCCCTTGATATCGGCGGTATAAACAATTCCACAATGCACTGGAAGATTGAAAAAAAATTGTGCGAAGCCCTGGGGTTCCCCTGCGCCGGGAACAACATAATAGCCGTTGATCAGCAGGTAGTCGTGCCTGATGAACGTATTCTGGAATATTTCGGCGCTGACACGCGTACAATCTATATCCGGGAATCCGGTCCGTGGAAGGAGGGCGGCGACGGTCTCTTCTACGATCAGTGGGGAATCGGCAGGGTTTTCGACGGACAATACTACACCATGAAGACCCATCCTCTCCGGGTTGATAATCCCCGGGAGGCTTTGTCCCTGTATCAGTGGCCTGACCCCCGTTCCGAATACAGGGTGGCGGGACTGGAAGAGCGTATCAGCAGCTATGCCGGCAGGTACACCCTGGTTCTGGAAGGACTGAGGGAGGTATGTTTCGGCCTGCCGTCGTGGATACGGGGAATCACGGACTTCTACATGGACCTGGTTACCGATCCGGTATTCTCTCACGAATTTCTCGACCGCGTGCTGGAATGGAACCTGGAGGTTCTGCGTTTTGTGATGGACCGGATAGGCGACTCCATCGATGTCGTCAAATTCGCGGACGATCTGGGCACCCAGGAGTCCCTGCTGATATCTCCGGATACCTACCGGGAATTCATAAAACCCCGTCATGCCAGATATGTGGAAGAGATAAAGAAATACGGATGCAGGGTACTCCTTCATTCCTGCGGTGCAGTCCGACCGCTTATTGAGGATTTTATTGAGATCGGCATCGACGCGCTGAATCCTGTTCAGATCTCCGCCGCAGGGATGGATCCCGGGGAGCTGAAGGAAGAGTACGGCGGCAGGATCGTTTTCTGGGGCGGCGGAATCGATACCCAGGCTGTACTCCCCGCCGTTACTCCAGACAAGGTTAGGGAAGAGGTCCGGCGCAATATGGAAATCTTCAAGAAGGGGGGAGGATACATTTTCGCCCAGGTTCATAATATTCAGCCGGATGTGCCGGTGGAGAATGTTATCGCCATGTATGAAGCATATCGTGAACATTCACAGTACTGATCAACAATATTCCCTATTGTTATATACAATATGCTGTATCGAAGGAACTATTTCTTGACACCTGATATTAGCGATAGTACAATTTTTTGAAGTGCAAGATTGTACTGTAGTATCGAGGGAGGAAAAGATGTTAAAGAAACTGTTATTGCTGTGTGTGATTGTGGCTTTTCTCGCCGCCGTTCCGGTTCTGGCGGAAGGGGCCAAGGAAGGTTCAGCGAAGACTCAAATCGTCAACGTTGCGTCGACCTTTCCGGATGATTCACCCCAGGATAAGGGACTCGATCTTTTCAAGAAGATCGTGGAAGAGAAAAGCAACGGCCGCTTTGAGGTTATTATACACACCGGCGGGGCAATGGGTAATGAACGCGAGACCTTCGAACAGCTGATCGACGGCTCCGTCGAGTTCGGCGCCAACGGCTCCGGCGATATCGGACAGTTCTATCCTGAATATTTCTGCTCCGAGGTTCCCTATATCTTCAAGAATGTTGATCAGTTCTGGGCTTACTGGAACGGCCCTCTTGGAAAAGAGATCTCCGATCTTATCGAAAAGGAACGGGGTGTCAAGACTGTAGGTGTCGTTCTGCGGGGTGCACGCTATCTGACCGCCAACAAACCCATCCGCAGGGTCTCCGATGTTCAGGGCCTGAAGATCCGTCTTCCCCAGCTCGAGTCCTGGATGATGGCCTGGGAAGAACTCGGTGCACTTCCTACACCCATCAATTTTTCCGAGGTATACCTGGCACTTCAGACCGGTACGGTGGAAGCACAGGAGAATCCCCCCGAGACCATTCTCAATTACAAATTTTACGAAGTTCAGAAATATCTGGTTAAAACAGAGCATATCTTCTCTGCAGCCCGTTTTCTGATGTCCAATATCTGGTTCGACCGGCAGTCTGCGGAAGACCAGAAGATGTTCCTGGATGCCATGAAGGAAGCCACCGACTATGCCAACGATCTTACCCGCGATGGCGATGCCCAGTATGTCAAACAGCTTGTAAACGATCTCGGCATGGAACTGATCGAAGTCGACAAGGATGCTTTCCAGAAAGCTGTTCAGCCGGTACTGGAAAAACTTGGCCGCGAAGAGTGGAAACCGGGACTTTACGAGCAGCTGCAGAAACTGTAGGGCCGTCTTTATCGTCCGGTTCCATTCAGTAATGTTGTGAACCTTTTCTGGTACGCCACGGTTTTTGGCTGTGGCGTACTTTTTTTGATGTTGCCGCTTAAGGCAATGTCCAAAGAGGAGCTGAAAAATGAAGAAGGTGCTTGAACTGGTTAACGCTCTCGTCCTGCTGATAATGTTTTTGCTTGTAATGACCACCATAATCTTCAGAAATATTCTGGAGATTCCATCTTCGTGGTCGCAGGAACTGTCTGAGTACATTTTCGTATTTATTGTTTTCATTGGATCCGCAGCTGTTATGAAGGACGAGGAGCACATCGGAATCGATACGGTAACCATCCTGCTGCCGAAAAAGGCACAGCGCATTGTAAGGATAATCGGTCGTCTTTTGATTGCACCTTTTCTGTATGTCCTGGTTGCAGGCAGTTTCCCCAATATCGGGGCGACCTGGAACAACTATCTTCCCACTGTTCCATGGTTCAGGATGGGTGTGATTTATCTTATTGTACTGATTTCCGGAATAATTATGTCCTATTACCTGCTGCACAATCTGATACTGGATATTCGCGGTTTGTACAAACCCATAACTCGTATTGATGAGCTTACACATCACGATTCTGCGGGTGAGGAGGATGCAGAATGATCTTTTTTATTACCTTCGGATTGATCGGCCTGCTTGCGTTGGGGGTGCCCGTTGCTTTTGCCCTGGGAGGTTCAGCTCTTTTCGGATATTTATACAACGCTGGGCCCAACGCGGTTCTGTCGGTAATATCCCGCAGAATGATGTTCGGCCTGAATAATTTTCTGCTTTTGGCTATTCCGTTGTTTATTCTCTCTGCGAAAATAATGAACAGCTCAAAGATAACCTCCAAGATTTTCGGGTTCGCCCATTCTGTCGTCGGCTTTCTCCCCGGCGGACTTGGACACGCCAATGTCGTGGCCAGTCTTATCTTTGCCGGAATGTCCGGTGCCGCCGTTGTCGACGCCGCCGGGCTTGGCCAGATCGAACTTGAGGCCATGGAGGACGGCGGGTACGACAAGGATTTCAGCGTTGCCATTACAGCCGCTTCTTCAACGATCGGGCCTATTTTTCCCCCCAGTCTGCCCATGGTTGTATTCGGTTTTATGTCCGGGGTATCGGTGGGCCGTCTTTTTCTTGGAGGTGTCGTTCCGGGCCTGATAATGACGGCGATACTCATGCTGCTGGTAAGCTGGTATGCCCACCGGAGAGGCTACCCCCGTCTGGGACTGCTGTCCGTCAAGGGGCTGGCAAAGAGCCTCATGGATGCGATTCTCCCCCTTCTGACGCCGGTTATTCTTTTAGGCGGAATCTGGTCGGGTGCCTTTACTCCAACTGAAGCTGCGGCCATCGCCGTCCTCTACGCCCTGGTAATCGGTAAGATCGCCCTGAAGGAGCTCGGGTTCAAGGAGATAAAGCAGGTATTTATCGATACGGCCCGGGAGACGGCAGTTATCGGTATCATCGTAGCTGCTTCCGGGTTCTACGGCTGGATACTTATGCGCTCCGGGCTTACGGTTCGTATAGCAAACTCCTTAATGACCCTGAGCGATAATCCCCTGATTATCTTTCTGGTGGTGAATCTCTTCCTTCTCGTTATAGGATGCTTTCTGGATCCCACCGTAGCGATATTGATCCTTACGCCGATCCTGATGCCCGTTATCCAGCGAGTCGGAATAGATCCGGTTCATTTCGGGGTCGTGATGGTCCTGAACCTGATGATCGGCCTTCTGACGCCGCCCTTCGGGATTGTCCTTTTCGTCATGCAGCAGGTTTCAGGGCTCTCCTACGGACGGGTTGTGAAGGCGACAGCACCCTTTCTGCTGCCGCTTTTTATAGTCCTTGTTCTTATCGTGATTTTTCCGGATCTGGTAATCGGGCTTCCCAACCTGCTTTATGCGGGCAGATAGCTGCTGCTCAGGGAACCTGTATATGAAGCCCAAAGAACGGGTGCGTGCAGCCATAGCGCATATCGAAACTGAGCAGCTCCCCACCTTCTCCTCCTTCACTCCCAGGCTGGCACAGAAATTGCGAGGGGAGTTGAGTATCCGGGAGGAGGATGTGGGGATTTATTTCGGAAATGATATGGTCCAGGTCGGTATCGGTATAGAAAAAAGCAATAACTATTCCACCGACCCCGAATATGTGTGTCCCTGGGGGATAACCTGGCGCAACATCAAAAACAATTTCGGATACTATACAACTATCATCGAGAACCCGCTTGCCGGTGACGAAGCAAAGCTCGATACATGGAGTGTCCCTGATCCGTCGGAGAAAAAACTCTACGGCGAAATGGAGCGGATTCTGGACCTGTACGGAGATGAGTACTGGATTGCAGGCTCCTGCCGCTGCAGCCTGTTCGAAACCGCCTGGTACCTGCGCGGACTGGATCAGTTCATGCTCGACATGCTGCTGAACGAAGAATACGTCAACACACTTCTGGACAAGATCATGGAATTCCCCCGGGCGGTGCTGCTCGAATACATCCGCATGGGCGTCGATATGGTGTGGATGGGAGACGATGTGGCGTCCCAGCAGGGGATGATGATATCTCCCGAACTGTGGAGAAAGTATCTGAAACCGCGCTATGCCAGCCTGTTCAGGGATTTCAAGGACGCCAATCCCGAAATAAAGATTGCCTATCACAGCTGCGGGAACTGCGGCGCCATCGTGGAGGAGATGATAGAAATAGGTCTGGATGTGCTTCATCCTGTCCAGCCCCAGGCTATCGATCCGATTGAGACGAAGCAGCGTTTCGGCGACCGTCTGACCCTGATGGGGGGGCTGGATATCCAGCTCCTGATGCCGAAGGGGAATCCGAAGGATGTTGAAGACGAGGTCCTGCGGCTCATGCGCGGATGCGGGAAAGACGGCGGATTTATCCTGGGCGGGGCCCATCACTTCCAGGAGGATACCCCTACGGGGAATATTCAGGCTCTTTACAGGACCATTCAGGAACACGCCCTCACATCGGATAGTTTTCGTAAGCCTGTTGAATCAACCAGGGAAGTTTTTTCCCGGCTGAAGGAAAAACTGAACCGCGATTCAAAGATCGTACCTTAGTTCAGGAAAGCCTTCCTTCGCGCTTCATAATTTGTTAATAAAAGGAGACAGTACGTGAAAAACACTTATACCCCGGAAGAAAAACGCAGCCTCCTCAGGGATACCTGGCTCATGAAGGAGACGGGTGTCGTCCCGTTCATGATAGAGCTCGG
>NZ_MWQY01000027.1 GCF_002087085.1 Marispirochaeta aestuarii
TAACCTATAGCACATGTAAATTTAAAAAGGGACTGCCTACTTAATAGACAGCCCCCCGGATGAAAATGCTCAGCAGCTCAGGTGATTCTTGAACCCTTGGCCATGAGGATCTTTCCGGAGCGCACCATCTCCACGACACCGTAATGGCTGCAGATATTGTGGACCGTGTCCAGCTTTTCCGAATCCCCGGAGATCTCGAAAGTGATTGTAGAATCACTGAGATCGACGATTTCTCCGTTGAAGGCGGAGGCCACCTGGAGAATTTCCGTTCTCTTTTCAGGAGGGCACTCCAGTTTGATCAGCAGAAGTTCCTTCTGGATTACATTTTCGCTGGTATTGTCGGTGGCATGGACAACATCCACCAGTTTGTTCAGCTGCTTGAGAATCTGGTCCAGGGTTTTTGCGTCCCCGGAAGCGACGATATTCATCTGGGAGAATTTCGGATCGTGCGCACCGGATACAACCAGGCTGTCAATGTTGTAGCCACGGCGGGCGAAGACCAGGGAGACCCTTATGAGCACCCCCGGTTTGTTGGCGACATAGAGACTGATTGTATGCTGGCGATAATCCTGTTGGGCTGCTGTGCTCATTAGGTACCTCCTGTGGGTTTGGCGAGTTTGCCGGTTTTCGGCACTTCCAGCAGCATCGCGCTGTAAGGCGCACCGGAGGGAATCATGGGAAAGACGTTGTCCTCTTTTTCCACCTCTGCATCGATTACGCAGGGGCCGTCGTTGTATTCCAGGGCATTCCTGAGGACCCGGCGGACGTCCGCGGAGCGTTTAATCCGGAAGGCCTTGCATCCGTAACTCTCGGCGAGCTTTACGAAATTGGGGTTTCCTTCCATGTCTACCCCGGAAAGGCGGTTGTCGTAGAACATGTTCTGCCACTGCCGAACCATTCCCAGGTAGTTGTTGTTGATGATGAGGATCTTGAGGGGAAGCTTGTGGATGACCGCGGTGGCCAGTTCGTTCAGGGTCATCTGGAAACCGCCGTCTCCGACGATGGCAATTACGGTCTTATCCGGTTCCCCCAGGGCGGCGCCGATGGCCGCGGGAAATCCGAAACCCATGGTGCCGGCTCCACCGGAGGAAATCCACTGATAGCGGTGCTTGATCAGGTAGTACTGGGCCGCCCACATCTGGTGCTGCCCGACGTCGGTGGTGACCACCGCTTCGCCGTTGGTAAGCTTGTATATCTCGTCAATTACATGCTCCGCCTTCAGTTTGCCTTCCTTGCGGTATTTCAGGGGGAACTTGCGGCGGAAGCGGCGGATATCCTGCATCCAGGCGGAGGTGTCTCCCGGCTCGACAACAGCGGCGATGGCTTCGACAACGTGCCGGGCGTCTCCGATGATGGCGCAGTCCACGGGGACCGACTTGTTGATCTCCGAGGGATCAATATCGATGTGGATTTTTACCGCTCCTGCACAGAACTCGTCGAGTTTTCCGGTGATCCTGTCGTCCCACCGGGAACCGATGGACATGATGAGGTCGCAGTGTTCCACCGCCTTGTTGGCGTAGGCCGTACCGTGCATGCCGAGCATACCCAGGTTGAGTTCGTGGGTCTCGGGTACGCAGCCTTTGCCCAGGAGAGTGTTGACCACCGGAACCTGGAGTTTCTCCGCCAGGTAGGTAATCGCTTTACCGGCATCGGATATGACCGCGCCGTGACCGACCAGCAGAAGGGGGCGTGATGCACGGCTGAGCATCTCCGCCGCGGTTTCGATATCCTCGATGTTTCCCTCCCTGGGAATCCTGTATCCCGGAAGGTGAAAATCCTCGCTGACTGCGGGATCGATAAGGGCGCTTGAAACGTCCTTCGGCAGGTCGATAAGAACAGGGCCCGGGCGGCCGGTGACTGCCAGATGGAAAGCTTCACGGACAATCCGGGGAATGTCCTGGGGCTCCTTTATGAGATAGGAGTGTTTTACCACCGGGTAGGATATTCCCGATACGTCCGCCTCCTGAAAGGCGTCGAGCCCCAGGTTTCCCGTGAGCTGCTGACCGCAGATGATTACCATGGGAACTGAATCCATGTGGGCTGTCATGATTCCCGTAATGGTGTTTGTCGCCCCGGGACCGGAGGTGACCAGAACGACTCCTGGTTTTCCTGTGGCCCGGGCAAAACCGTCGGCCATGTGGGTGGCACCCTGCTCATGCCGGGTGAGAATCAGCTTGATCGGGGAATCCACCAGGGCATCGAATACCGGGATGGCGTTTCCACCGGGATAGCCAAAAAGGTATTCGACTCCCTGCTGCTGGATGATATCCACCAGTACTTCGGCGCCGGTACGGAGGTTCTTTGTCATATTCTGTCTCCAATGTAACTGTATTTGCTGTTATCTTCCCCTGAAGGCACGGATAACAACCGGCATTGAAGAACTATAGGCCTGTCTGTTGGGGGTTGTCAATAGAAAACTAACGAAAAAACAGCTAAGTTCAATGAAAAACATAAAAATGCTAATAAAAATAACCAATAAATAAACAAATATCGGTAAAAAGAGCCAAATACCAAATAATTTTAACTAAAATAACGATAAACAAGTAGTGATTTTCGGATTGTGCTTCAGAAAAGTAAAAATACACACCTTTCCGTTAGTCTCTGTCCTGAGTTGACAATTTTTGAAGCTGTCTCTACAGTCTTTACCCATGAACCTACGTAAAGTGTTGAGCCCCGAGCTCATCTCTCTGGGCCTGAAGGCTTCCACAAAACAGGAAGCTGTCGAAGAACTTGTCGATCTGCTTATGCAGGGAGGCAGGATTAATGACCGGGATGCCGCCCTTCAGGCAGTGCTGGAACGGGAATCCAAGATGTCCACGGGCATTCAGCACGGTGTTGCCATCCCCCACGGCAAGACCAGTGCGGTGAATGATCTTGTCGCCTGTGTGGCGGTAAAGCCCGAGGGAATTGATTTCGAATCTCTGGACGGAGAGCCGAGCACGATTTTTATCATGACTCTTTCTCCTCTGAACAAAACAGGACCCCATGTTCAGTTTCTGGCGGAGATAAGCCGTCTTTTGAAGACCGCAGAATCCCGGGAACGCATTCTGAAGGTTAGCTCAAAGCAGGAACTGCTTTCCGTTCTGCTGGAGTAAACTCTATGAACCATATTATGACTCGCCTCATGCTGCAGCTGGCGGTGGTAATCATCAGCTCCAAGATTCTGGGCCACCTGTTCTCCCGGGTTTTACGTCAGCCCCGGGTTCTTGGAGAGCTGGTTGCCGGTATGATTATCGGTCCCTATGCCCTGGGAGCGATTTCCATCCCCTTCCTGCACGGCCCCCTTTTTCCCATCTTCGACGGGGTACTGCCCATTCAGCCGGAACTCTACGGCTTTGCAGTCCACGCCTCCATAATCCTCCTGTTTCTCTCGGGACTCGAG
This sequence comes from Marispirochaeta aestuarii, assembly GCF_002087085.1. Taxonomy (NCBI): domain Bacteria; kingdom Pseudomonadati; phylum Spirochaetota; class Spirochaetia; order Spirochaetales; family Spirochaetaceae; genus Marispirochaeta; species Marispirochaeta aestuarii. The sequence continues at coordinate 3,383 of NZ_MWQY01000027.1, forward strand.
ACTGATCTACCCACCTTTCTGCGCTTTTCGGGCCTCGGGTCCGTAATAGGCATCGGAGGCGTGGTGGTCTCCTTCCTTTTCGGCGATCTGGTGGCTGTGCTGATGCTCCCGGGGGTTTCCTCCTTTACCGATCCGGCGGCCCTGTTTCTCGGGACCCTCTCGACGGCAACCTCCGTAGGTATTACCGCCAGGATTTTATCGGAAAAGCACAAGATGTCCTCCCCCGAGGGAGTCACCATCCTGGCCGCCGCGGTACTGGACGATGTTCTGGGAATTATTCTGCTGGCCGTTGTGGTGGGCATCTCGAAGGCCTCCGGCAGTGCCCCCCTGGACTGGGGAGGAATCGGGATTATCGCCGCCAAGGCCTTCGGTTTCTGGCTGGTCTGTACGGTTATCGGAATTCTGGTCGCCCCGAAGCTGACCAGGGGACTCAAGCAGTTTCAGGGCATGGATACCATCGCTGGAATAGCCTTCGGCATCGCCCTTATCCTGGCAGGCCTCTCGGAGACTGTCGGTCTTGCCATGATCATCGGGGCCTATGTGACGGGACTCTCCCTCTCCCAGACCGATATCGCCCATGAAATACGGGAGAACCTGTCGGGGCTCTACTCCTTCTTTGTACCTATCTTTTTCTGCGTCATGGGGATGATGGTGGATTTCAGCTCCCTGATTCCCGTCCTGGGTTTCGGGCTTGTCTTCTCCGCCACTGCAATTGCAGGCAAGATGATCGGCTGCGGACTGCCGAGCCTGCTGACCGGTTTCAACCTTCGAGGGGCATTCCGTATCGGTGCGGGGATGCTCCCCCGGGGAGAGGTTACCCTGATTGTCGCCGGCATAGGTCTCTCCTCGGGAGTCATCGGAAAGGACCTTTTCGGCGTGGCCATCATGACCCTCCTGGTTGCCAGCATCACCGCTCCGCCCCTGCTCATCCGCAGTTTCAACGGAGGCAGCGGATATACCAGGCGCAGAAGAGGAGAAAAACCCGAGGCTCCCCAGCAGTCCTTTGATCTTGAGTTTCCTTCCCAGCGTATGACCGATTTTATCCGCCAGGAGATGCTCAAGGCCTTCAAGGATGAGGAGTTCTTTATCCACCGGGTGGATTCCTCCCAGGACCGGCTGTATCACATACGCAAGGATGAGATCCTGATCACCCTGGTACAGAAGGACAATACCATCTCCGTCAGGACCGCCCCTGAACACGAGCAGCTCGTCCGGCTTCTGCTTCTCGAGGAGGTCCTGGAGTTAAAGGATCTTCTCAAATCCATGGAGAGCATGAAGGACCCGGATAAGATGGGGGCGAACCTGCTGATGGGACTCTTTTCGGAAGAGGGCGTTTGACTGGAGCCTTCAGGTTCTCATTCGCAGGCGGAGAAATACTCCTCCTGCAGACGGATCACCAGATTACTCAGGGCATCAAGCTGCTGCAGGAATTCCCCCCCCGGAAGCCCGACGCAGCGCTGTGACAGTGCTTCAAGCTGTTCCGGGTCCCGGGGCAGGGTGTGGATCTGCCGGTCCTCGTAGAGCTGCAGAAAATGTTCAATACGCCTGAAAAAGCGGTAAGCCTCGTTCAGGCTTCTCAGGTCCCGGGGCTTCATTATCTCCATCTCCCCCAGAAGAGCCAGGGTTTGCAGGGTATTCCCGCAGACAAGACCGGGATGCTCCGGTCCCTGTATCAGCTGCAGCCCCTGTACGAGGAATTCGATATCCCGGATACCCCCGGGGCCGTTCTTTATCTCCCGTAAACCCCGCTGAAGGTCCCTGTTTGTACGCAGGGCCGACTGCCGGTTATTCCTGATGGCAGTAATAATTTCCTTCGCTTCCCGCCGTTCCAGAAGGAGGGGCCGCAGACGATCTTCGAAAGCAGCAAGGGTACGGGGATCGGGATCAAGAAGCCGGAGTTTCAACAGGGCCTGCAGTTCCCAGGGGGCTGCCGTGTTCCGGTAATATTCTTCCAGAGCGGCAAGACTGACGGTAAGATCCCCGGAACGGCCGAAGGGCCGCAGACGGTAGTCCACCCGGTATCCTGCACCCACAGGGGAAGAAACCGCCAGAAGCTCCCGTGTGCGTTCCATCAGTTTACGCCCCTCTTCCTTGTCCAGGCCCCGATTCTCCGGACTCTCCCGGAGAATACCGATAAGGTCCAGATCGGAAGAGTAGTTCAGCTCCAGTCCTCCCAGTTTTCCGAAGGCCGCGATTACTACCGGAACCGTGCCTTTTCCCCCTGTCTCAAGCCATGCGTAGTTCAGGGCTTCCCTGATCTGGCTCTCCGCTGTGAGGGACAGTTCCAGGGTGATCTCCTCCAGGGGGGCCCCGTAGCAGATGTCCCGGGTCCCGATACGCAGAATCTCCCGTTTCTTTGTCCAGCGCAGGGCCGCGATAAAACGTTTTCTGTAGGGGGCCTTTTCCGTTTCCGCCGCCAGGCGCCGGCGGAACTCATCGCGGGTGAAGGGACGATGGATAAGAGCGGGATCAGTGATCTCGTTAAAGAGATCCGGTTCCCGGGCGAGGATATCGCTAAGGAACTGACTGCCGGAAAAAAGCCGCATCAGCAGGTTAATCCGGGTGGGCTGGGAAAGCATCTGCGCCGTAAGTTCCCCGCCGTTTCTGGCGGCGGCTGCAAAGCGTTCCCAGTTGTTCAAGGCCATATCCGGATCGCTCCGTCGCATCAGCTCCTGGACGGCCAGGATCGCGACGGAAACAAAGGCTTCCCGGTTCCCGGATTCCCGGGCGAGACTCTCGAAATTATGGATTCCCCGTTTCGGATTCTTGAAACCGTAGCGCCGGAGAATCTCTGTTCTCAATTCCAGGGATCTCTCCGGAAAGAGAATAAGGTCGGCAACGGTCTCTGTCCCCCGGAAGGGAAGGGCCTCTCGTCCCAGATAATGTTCAACAAAACCACGTACCCTGGCGGTGCGTTCCTCGAATTCAGTCTTGAGCTGTTCCCCGGGAAGCATATCCTGCTTTCCCTTGTAGCCCATTCGCCGGGCAAGATGGGTATACTCGTCGGATTCAAAATCGGGGAGGTAAAGGTCCCGGGCGGAACCCCGGAGCATGCGCAGGGCATTGATAAGGCGCCGCAGAAAACGGTAGGCCCAGATTATCTCCTGGGCCTCGGTGGACAGGATAATCCCAAGACGGGACAGCTCCTCCAGGGCCTGGTGAATGCTGGGGGTACGGAGACTCAGGTACTCCCTGCCGTGTTCCGCCTGAAGGATCTGGACGGTATACTCCACGTCCACCAGAGCGCCGGTTGAAAACTTGGCATTGAAGCTTCCCGGTCTGTTTTTTTCCTCCAGCTGCCGCTGACGCAGGTTTCGCAGTTCCTTCAGGTCAAGGGAACCGTCGACGTAGAGAATCTCGTCCCGGATTATTTCAACGCGCCGGCCAAGCTCCCCGTCGCCGGCTACTCTCCTCAGGCGCACCAGGGCCAGGCGTTCAAAGGAACGGGCTGTTTCGCGGTAATAGGATGTAAAGCGTTCAAGGCTCGATGCGTGAGGGCCGGCGCTCCCGTGGGGCCTCAGGCGCAGATCCACACGGAAAATCCCCTCCTGTTTTGTCCGGATGATCCCGGCGGCCTCCTTGACCAGACGGTCGAAGAACTCCGGGTTGGGAATCTGCTGCTCCCCGTCGGTAGTGCCGTTATCGGAGTAGACGCAGATCAGCTCGATGTCCGAGGCATAACCCAGGGCCTGGCCCCCGAATTTCCCCAGACCCAGAACAGCCCAGGGTACCTCAAGTCCGGCGACGGTACGGGGTCTGCCGTAGCGATTCTTCAGCTCTTCCTCCGCCAGCATGAAGGCGGTGGAGACAACGGCTTCCGCCAGACGGGTCAGATGGTGGCTGAAGCGTAGAAAATCTTCCTCGGGGGCGAGGATCTGCCGCAGATCGAGCTTGAAGATTTCATCATCCTTGAACCTGTTCAGACCCTCGATCTTTTCCTCATACCCGGACAACCTGGACAGGGCGACCTGAAGCCGGTATTCAAAATCTTCCCGGCTTACGGGTGCCTCGAAAATCGCTCCCGATGTTCGCGGAGCAGCACCCAGAAGAGGTATGATGTTTTCGTACTGCAGACGGATAAAATCCTCCCACAGAAAATCGCTCATACCCAGCAGCTTTGCCAGTTCCCTGAGAACTTCCGGGTTGTCCAGCAGGTCCTTCCACTGTTCCTGGTCCGGGGAGCGGGAGAGTTCTTCCAGCAGGGACTCAAAGCGGGTTATCGCGGCATAGGGAGACGGCGCCTCCCCGAGAAAAAAGGTGAACTGCTTCGTCAGAAGAATCGAGAAGCGCAGCAGATTCAGGGCCTTCTGGTCATCGATCTTTTTTCCTTCCATGTCCAGAAGACCGATGCGGTCATGGATTCTTCCGCTGACGGTGTTTATCTCCACCCGTTCCACCGACAGTCCCTGGAGGGTCAGGGCGGTGGCCACTGAATAGAGGAAGAAGGGGCTGTCCTGGGCAGTCAGTTCTATCCAGGTGTAATCGGGAAGGTCCTTGTGCAGTACCAGGTCCACCGGCAGCAGGGTCGTTTTCCCGGCGCTTTCCAGTCGTGCCACAGCCGCTGCAACCCACTCGTTCACTCTTCTCCGGGCCGCTGCCGCCCGGTCCGGTCCTGTGCTGCTCAGCAGGGGAGGAATCAGCTCGGCAAGACGTTCGTTAACCCGTTTCTGAAAAGAGGAGGACGTTTCATCTCTGCCGATTCTGCCGGAAAAACTGTCCATGATCCCCCGGCCAGGAAGGGGAGGGGTTTTCTTCCTCCTTCCAGGAGCGGATGATTCCGGCAGAACAAGGGTGTTTATCCGGGCGGAGGAAATCTCCATGCCCAGGGAAGAGAGAACCCCGGTCAAAAGCGAGAAGATGGAGGGGAGGTCGTAGGTGGCGATGCTGACCTCGAGTATTCCGGATACGGCATCCCGGGTTTCGGTAATGAATGGGTCTGAGGGACTAAGTGCTCTAATCAGTCGTTCGCCGGTCACTGTGAATACCTCTGTGCCGCAGGCGCAGCATGCATTATTCCATGTAGTCGATTGTAGCCCCGGTTTCAACCCGGTGAAAAGCGGGAAGAATAAAAAAAGTTCCGCCCTCTCCCCCGGAGGTAAGGAAAGAGGGCGGAATATGATGGAGTCTATCCTTAAATATCGTAGTACAGGGCAAACTCCCAGGGATGGGGCCGGAGATCAAGGGCCTTGACCTCATGTTCCATCTTGTAATCGATCCATGTGTCCACCACATCCTGGGTAAAGACGTCCCCTTTGAGCAGGAACTCATGATCCGCCTCCAGGGCTTCCAGGGCTGCCCGCAGGGATCCGGGAGTTTTGGGAACCATGGCAAGTTCCTCAGGGGGCAGATCGTAGATGTCCTTGTCCAGGGGGCTGCCGGGATCGATCTTGTTCGCGATACCATCGATGGCGGCCATGCACATGGCGGAAAATGCAAGGTAAGGATTGCTGGAAGGATCGGGGCAGCGGAATTCGAAGCGTTTGGCTTTCTCGGAGGAGGAGTACATGGGAATCCTCACCGAGGCTGAGCGGTTCCGGCTTGAGTAGGCCAGGTTGACCGGCGCTTCGAAGCCGGGGACGAGCCTCTTGTAGCTGTTGGTGGTGGGATTCGTAAAGGCCAGCAGCGCAGGAGCGTGCTTCAGAATGCCCCCGATGGCCCACATGGCTTCCTGGGAGAGCCCCGCATAGCCGTCGCCGGCAAAGAGGTTTTTGCCGCTCTTCCAGAAGGACATATGCACATGCATACCCGACCCGTTGTCGTTGAACAGGGGCTTCGGCATGAAGGTCACCGTCCGGTTGTACTTCTTGGCGGTGTTCTTGATGATGTACTTGTACTTGAGGACGTTGTCCGCCATCTCCACCAGGGGAGCAAAGCGCATATCGATTTCGCACTGTCCCCCCGTGGCTACCTCGTGGTGCTGGGCTTCGATGGGGATTCCGATTCTCTCCATGACCAGCATCATTTCGCTGCGGATATCCTGCAGACTGTCCGTCGGCGGTACGGGAAAGTATCCCTCCTTGTACCTCGGCTTGTAGGCCAGGTTGGGATTTTCAATGCGTCCGGTATTCCAGCGTCCCTCGATGGAGTTCAGGTGGTAATACCCTTCGTGTTCATTCTGGTCAAAGCGGACGTCATCGAAGATGAAGAATTCCGCTTCGGGACCGATAAACACCGTATCCGCAATCCCGGAGGCCTGCAGATACGAAACGGTTTTACGGGCGATATTCCGGGGATCCTTGGGGTAATCCTCGCCGGTAATGGGATCGCAGATGTTGCATACCATGACCAGGGTTTTGTGCTGAAAGAACGGATCGATAAAGGCGGAGTCGGCCACCGGTTTGACCAGCATGTCCGATTCGTTTATCGCCTGCCAGCCCCGGATACTGGAGCCGTCGAATCCGAGGCCCTCGGTAAAGGTCTCCTCGTCGATTTCATGGGCGGGTACGGAAAAGTGCTGCCACAGTCCCGGGAAATCCATGAAACGGAGGTCCACCACTTCAACGCTTTCCCGTTTCATAAGATCCAGCACGTCTTTCGGGGTCTTGATTTCATTCATACTACTTCCTCCTGGGGTAATAGTGTTTGCAACAGGCCGCTCATTACGCGGCGAATATTTACAGGGGGCCCGTCAAGGGCGCCCCGTATTGCCTGATAACTGTTTTTATAGCCTGAATAGAAGGTCCTCATAGGTCGGGAAGGGCCAGTAGTTCCTGGCGACCATGGTTTCCAGGGCGTCTCCGTGGGATCTGACTTCCTGCATTTTCTCGAAGACCCTGAATCTGAAGGCTTTGCCCATCTCGAAGGGATCGGAACCCCCTTTGGCAGTCTCAATCTCCTTTTCCAGCTCATCGGTTCTGCTCTTCAGGCCCCGAATTTCCGTCGAGATCTTCTTGAGAACCTCGGCCTGGGCTGATGCGTCTCCGCCGGCGTTTTTAATGGCAGCTGCCGAATCGGCCAGAACCTTCGCATAGGCGGTCGCCGCCGGAAAGATCTGCAGGTTGGACATCTGGACCATGATGCTGGCTTCTATGTTGAGCTGCATGCAGTATTTTTCCAGATAGACCTCATAACGTGATTCCAGCTCTTCCCTGGTAAATACCTTGTGTTTTTCAAACAGGGCGACGGATTCCGGAGAAATCAGCTCCGCGATGGCCTCTACGGTGGTCTTGATGTTGGGCAGACCCCGTTTTTCGGCTTCGGCAATCCATTCGTCGGAGTATCCGTTGCCGTTGAATATGACCCGCTTGTGGTCTTTCCAGGTCTTTTTTACCAGTTTCTGGATTACGGCGATTTTGTCCTCTCCCTTCTCCAGCTCATCCGCGAACTCCGCAAGGACCTCCGCCACCGCTGTATTCAGAACCACATTGGGACCGGCGATCGACTCCGAGGAGGGGACCATCCGGAACTCGAATTTATTGCCGGTAAAGGCAAAGGGGCTTGTCCGGTTACGGTCGGTTATGTCCTTGGGAAGCTTCGGCAGGGTGCTTACGCCGAGTTCGATTTTTTCTCCCCCGTTGCGTTCAGAGGGACTGCCTCCTGCGAGTTTTTCCAGGATGTTCTGAAGCTGATCTCCCAGAAAGATCGAGATGATGGCGGGAGGAGCTTCGTTGGCACCCAGGCGGTGATCGTTGCCGGCGTTGGATGCTGCCATGCGGAGAATCTTCGCGTACTTGTCCACCGCCTTTATGGTGGCCGCCACAAAGAGCATGAACTGTGCGTTGTCCTGGGGATTGTCTCCCGGTTCAAGAAGGTTCTGTCCGTCATCTGTTCCGATGGACCAGTTGTTGTGCTTGCCCGATCCGTTTACCCCCGCATAGGGTTTCTCGTGAAGCAGGCAGACCAGCTTATGCCGGCTGGCAACCTTCTTCATGGTTTCCATAACTAGCTGGTTTGTATCGGTGGCGACGTTGGAGGAGTTGAAGATGGTTGCCAGTTCAAACTGACTTGGAGCGACCTCGTTATGCTGGGTTTTGGCGGAAATTCCGAGTTTCCAGAGTTCAAAATTCAGCTCCCGCATGAAGTCTGCCACCCGCTCCTTGATGGAGCCGAAGTAGTGGTCGTCCATCTCCTGTCCCTTGGCGGGCATGGAGCCGAAGACGGTCCTCCCGGTAAGCATCAGGTCTGGGCGCCTGTTGAAGTACTCCGCGTCCACAAGGAAGTATTCCTGCTCCGGTCCGACGGTGGTAATGGCCCGTTTGCTGGTTTCATTTCCCAAAGCCCGGAGAACCCTGATGGTCTGCCGGTTGATCGCCTCCATGGAGCGCAGAAGGGGAACCTTCTTGTCCAGGGCCTCGCCGTGGTAGGAGATAAAGGCAGTGGGGATATAGAGGGTAACGCCGGTATTGTCCTCCTTCAGAAAGGCGGGGGAGGTGGTATCCCAGGCGGTATAACCCCGGGCTTCAAAGGTGGCCCGAAGTCCTCCGGAGGGAAAACTCGAGGCGTCCGGTTCGCCCTGTATCAGTTCCTTGCCGGAGAATTCCATAATGACCCTTCCCTCCGGCGTGGGAGAAATAAAGGAGTCATGCTTTTCTGCTGTCAGACCTGTGAGAGGCTGAAACCAGTGGGTATAGTGGGTTGCCCCTTTTTCTATGGCCCAGTCCTTCATGGCGTTTGCGACAACCTCGGCCACTTCAAGGCTGAGTTCGGCTTCGCCTGCCTGAACCTGTTTCACACTTTTATAGATGCTCTTGGGAACCCGTTCCCGCATAACCGCGTCATTGAAACAATTACAGCCGTACAGTTCGGTCAGGGGGTTGCTGGTAAAATCAATCTGCGTGCGCTCCACGTTACGCTCCTTGGTGAATTATTACGTAAATAAAATTGCAATATTCATGCCATGTATGGGGCCGTGGATCTAAATGTTTTCAGGATGGTAAGTTATGAAATTGCGCTTAAAAGGGGACGAAAAAAGAGCCTCCGTATTTGCCACGAAAATGTAGGCAAAAAAAACCGGAGCCACCAAAAGGTAGCATCCGGTCGTTTCTGCGATACCGTCTGGGTTCGTCTCTACAAACGGAAAAGGAGCTCCTCGTAGGAGGGAAAGGGCCACAATTCCCGGGGAACAAGGGATTCCAGCCTGTCCGCGTGGACCCTGAGTTCCTGCATGGCGGGAAAAACAAACTCGTGACAGGCCCTGGCGTTCGCCCCGTATTCAGCGATTCCGTGAGCCCTGGCAAGGGCCGCAGCCAGTTTGTCGCAGCAGGATTTCAGGGCGCAGGTTTCGTCGTTGATGTCCGTCAGCAGCGCGAGGTGTTCTTTCGTATCCAGGGAGGCGGAAACGCTCTGCAGGGCGCTGATGCTTCCGGAAAGGCGCCGGATGTACTCCATCGCGGCAGGATATATCTCGGTACGGGCCATCTCCAGGGAGATACTGCCCTCGATATTGATCTGCTTCGCGTAGCGTTCAAGATAAATTTCACAGCGGGAATGAAGCTCCTCGGACCTGAATACACCATGCCTGGTGAAAAGCTCTATGGACGCATTGCTTACAAGCTCGGGGATTGCATCCACGGTGGCGGTAATGTTGGGCAGACCCCGCCGGACGGCTTCGGCGACCCACTCTTCGCTGTAGCCGTTGCCGTTGAAGATTATCCTCTTGTGCCGGCGATAAGTTTCGGCTATCAGGAATGAGACCTTCTTCTGGGGGTCCTCCGACTGCTCCAGTTCGTCTGCAAAGCGCCGCAGGATTTCCGCCATGGCCGTGTTCAGTACCACGTTTGGTCCGGCCACCGATTCGGATGACGGTACCATCCGGAATTCGAACTTGTTGCCGGTGAAGGCGAAGGGGCTTGTTCTGTTCCGGTCGGTAAGGTCCCGGGGAAGCTTCGGGAGGGCCGCCACGCCTGTTTCCAGAAGGGTCAGAATATCCTTCTGTTTTTTCCTGGAATCATCCGCCAGCTCCTCCAGCACCTCCGTGAGCTGGTCTCCCAGAAAGATGGAGATGATCGCCGGGGGGGCTTCGTTCGCTCCCAGACGGTGGTCGTTGCCGGCATTGGCGGCTGACATGCGCAGTATCGGGGCGTACTCATCCACAGCCCGGATGGCAGCGGCCAGAAAGAGCAGAAACCGTGCATTCTGGCGGGGATTGTCCCCGGGTTCCAGCAGATTGATACCGTCATCCGTGGCTATGGACCAGTTGTTGTGTTTTCCCGATCCGTTTACCCCGGCAAAGGGTTTTTCGTGGAGCAGGGCAACCAGGTTGTGCCGCAGGGCGACCCGTCCCAGGGTCTCCATAACCAGCTGATTGGTATCGGACGCCACGTTGGAGGTATCGAAGATACAGGCTATTTCGAACTGATTCGGCGCCACCTCGTTGTGCTGGGTCTTGGCGGATATTCCAAGCTTCCAGAGTTCAAGGTTGAGTTCCCGCATAAAGGCGGAGACCCGTTCCTTCAGGGCGCCGAAGTAATGGTCTTCCATCTCCTGTCCCTTGGCGGGAAGGCAGCCGAAGACCGTTCGTCCGGTGAGCATCAGGTCTGAGCGCCTGTCGGCGTAGCGCCTGTCCACGAGGAAGTATTCCTGTTCCGCCCCCACCGTGGTTATGATCCGTGTGCTGCTGGTGTTCCCCAGGATCCGGAGTATCCTCATGGCCTGTCTGTTGATGGCCTCCATGGAGCGCAGCAGGGGCACCTTCTTGTCCAGGGCCTCGCCGTGGTAGGAGACAAAGGCAGTGGGAATGTAGAGGGTGACTCCCGTACTGTCCTCTTTCAGAAAGGCGGGCGATGTGGTGTCCCAGGCGGTGTAGCCCCGGGCTTCAAAAGTGGCCCGAAGTCCTCCGGAGGGAAAACTCGATGCGTCGGGTTCACCCTTGATCAACTCCTTGCCGGAAAACTCCATCATGACCCGTCCGTCCCCGATGGGGGAGATAAAGGAGTCGTGCTTTTCCGCTGTCAGACCCGTGAGGGGCTGAAACCAGTGGGTATAGTGGGTCGCACCCCGTTCTATGGCCCAGTCCTTCATGGCGTTCGCCACAACCTCGGCAACTTCCAGGGTGAGTTCCGCCTTGCCTTCCTGAACATCCTTGATGGCTTTATAGATGCTCCTGGGCAGACGCTGCTTCATGACGGCATCGCTGAAGGCGTTTATTCCGTATAACTCAGGTATCGCTTTTTCCGACAAATCCGGAGGGGTCATATATCTGCTCCTTTGTATTGTGAATATACCCCGGATTTTCCCTCAATGTTAATACATGACGGGTATGGGAGCCCTGCAGGACACAGGGCTCGGGGGTTTTGAGGGATCCGGGTCTATTCCTGGGGACAGGGGCAGGACGGATCGATATAAACCCGGAACTTCTTGACAAATCCCGTTGGCCGATACGTCATCTTCGCCTGCCGGAGCCCCGGATCTCCCAGGTCCTGTTCCCGGTTGATGAAGGAAATGCTGTTGGGAAGAATGGAGGCGAAGGCCTTGTTTATAAACTGGTATATGCCTTTGTAGTTACCTACGGCTTTTTCGAAATGCACCACGAAACCTTTTCCCCGGGCGATGGGTTCCCCCAGAACGTAGGCCGCGGGGACACCGTCCACATAGTAGAGATATCCGCAGAGGTCCAGAACCTCCTTCAGTTCCAGCGCCTCGATGGCCGCTTCGGTGTCTCCGGGATCATCCTTTCCTTCCGCCCACTGCCTGGCGACGGAGAAGGCGTCCTGAATATTTTCAGGATCGATTCTGACTTCGGAATACTCATAATTGTTCAGGAACTGTTTTACCAGGTTTCTTTTCTTGTGGTATTTCTTTCCCGGAAGATGGGCCAGATCCTTTGTGAGGTAGAGGTAGTCAAAATTGTCCCGGTCTTCGATAACGCAAAAGCCTTTTCGTTCCAGATCGATCTGTCCGGCCACGGCGTAGGGCTCTGCCAGGTTTTTCAGGTACATGTGTTCGGAAAACAGGCTGATCAGGGTCTCATCGTCCGGGAGTCCGAAGGGGAGCATAGCGAAGTTCTCGCCGTCCTTTGTTCCCGAAATCACGATTCCACCGTCGTCGAAGCGGCTCAGCCGATAGTTATAGGTTTTACGGAAAAGGAACAGATTTGCAAAGGTAAACTCCGAGATGCCGAACTTGATGGATGATAATCGGGGATGAAGCTCATCCCGCATCTCGAGATCTACTGGTGCGAATTCAGGATAGCCGGGTATCTGCATGGCATCAATATAGATAATCACCTACTAAAAAGCAACTGATCATGATATACTCGCTTCACAATGAAACAGACTGAACGGATTCTTCCGGAAAAACTTCTCGAACGCTTTATTCGTTATGCAAAAATCTGGACTACCTCGGATCCCCACAGCGCAGACTCTCCAACCACTGAAAGGCAGTGGGAACTTCTTCGCTTACTCTCAGCTGAACTGGAGGATCTCGGGGTTCCCGCTGAACTGGATGAAAACGGTTTTCTTATCGGCCGACTGCCTGCCCGGGGGGTCGGTCCTCAGGTTCCCACCGTCGGTTTCATGGCCCATGTGGATACTTCTCCGGATGTCTCCGGCGAGGGGGTGAGTCCCAGGATACATCGGAGATGGCAGGGAGATGCGATTGTACTCAGGGATGATGTGGTTCTGGACCCGGTACAGATGCCGGAGCTGGCTGCACGGAAGGGAGATACGATCATCACCTCCGATGGTACAACCCTGCTTGGGGCTGACGACAAGGCGGGGATCGCCGAGATAATGGCGGCGGTGGAGTATCTGCAGTCCAATCCGGACCTTCCCCACGGCCCTCTGGAAATCATCTTTACCCCCGACGAAGAAACCGGCAAGGGGATGGACCGTTTTCCCCTGGAGAGGATCCAGAGCCGCTGCTGCTATACCCTGGACGGCGATGAGCTGGGAACCCTCGAAGCGGAATGTTTCAATGCCTACCGGGCGGACATCGGCTTTTTCGGCGTATCCGCCCATCCGGGACGTGCCAGGGGCAGGCTGATCAACGCCATAAGCATGCTGGGGAGCTTCCTGGAGATGCTGCCGGGCAGTGAGAGTCCCGAGGCCACCGACGGCCGTTACGGATTCTATCATAGTGTGGAAGTCTCGGGGCATACGGAAAAGGCGGAGCTGACCCTGATCCTGAGGGATTTTGAACGGAACGAGGTAGAGCGCCGGGTAAAGGCCCTGCAGGCTTTCGCCTCCGCCGTCGAGGCCGCCTATCCCGGAGGAAAGGTAAAAGTCTCGTGGGTAAAACAGTATTTGAACATGCGGGAAGCCTTCAGCGAAGATCCCCTGGTCGTAGAACTTGCTCAGAAGGCGATTGCATCCCTGGGAATCAGCCCGGTACTGACCTCCATCCGCGGAGGAACCGACGGCGCCCGGCTCTCGGAACTTGGAATCCCCTCCCCGAATCTCTTCGCCGGGGGCCATAACTTTCACAGCCTTACCGAATGGGCATCCCTGGAGGTTATGACCTGTGCCGCCGAAACTGTACTTGCCCTGGCCCTCTTATGGGGGGAATTTGAAAGCCCGGCCCCAGCGTGATAAAATTCAGCTGAGGGACGGCTTGGCCGGCCCCGAACGAGGCAGAGCGGAGTCGAAGGACATGAGTCCTTCGGCGACCGAGAAAAGCGAAGGGACGGCTTTGCCGACCCTGAACGAGGCAGAGCGGAGTCGAAGGGCGAAAAGACCGACGGCGACCGAGAAAAGTGAAGGGACGGCTTTGCCGGTCCTGAACGAAGCAGAGCGGAGTCGAAGGACATGAGTCCTTCGGCGACCGAGAAAAGCGAAGGGACGGCTTTGCCGACCCTGAACGAAGCAGATCGGAGTCGAAGGCCATGAGTCCTTCGGCGACCGAGAAAAGCGAAGGGACGGCTTTGCCGGCCCTGAACGAGGCAGAGCGGAGTCGAAGGACTTGAGTCCTTCGGCGACCGAGAATAAGGAGACAGGTAATGAAGTCTTTCTCTGGTGTTCCGAGGAAAAACGCAGCTTTTTTTGTAGTGGTACTCCTGCTTTGCATAAGTCCCCTTCTGGTCTTCGCCCAGGAGGTCGGCAGAATCGAGTACCTGGACGGGATTGTGGATATTCACCGGGGGGGCGAGATCGTCGAACTTTTTCCTTCAGATATCGGGTTTTCCCTGGAAGCCCTTGATACCATTCAGACGGGCCCGGACGGTACGGTACAGTTCTCCATCTCGACCCAGAAACGCCGGGGAACCAGCGTAAGCGTGGGCAACAATACCACCTTTCTGGTGGAGGCCAGCCTGGACCCCGGAGGAACAAAGACAAGAATCGAGGTCTTTACCGGTTCTCTGAGTCTCAAGGTGGCCCGGCTGACCGGCCGGGAGGAACTCTCCGTCAGAACAGAGAGCGCCGTAATGGGAGTACGGGGAACGGAATTCGAGGTTATCACCGCTCCCGACGGCGGCGTGCTCGTGCTCTGTGAGGACGGCAGCGTAAGCTGTCAGGACCAGAATCAGCGGGAGATGATCGCAGTTCCCGGTACCGGGGTAGAGAAGGTCCCCGGACAGAGCATCAGTTCCGTGAACGTTGATCCTGAAGAGTACGGGGATTTCAGACAAAAATGGCGGGAAACCAGGATGGAGATCTTTCGTTCCGGGGCCCCGGTTTTTTTTCGTGCCTACATTCAGCAGTTCCGGCGGACTGAACCCCGATTTTCAGAGGCCTACGCCGAGCTGGAAGGCTTCGATACCAGGCTGAAAGACTATGCCCGCCGCAGCAGTGAAGGGCCTTCATCCATCGGAAGCGGAGAGCTTTACCGCTTTCGGGCCGAAATTTCCCCCTCCCTTGCCCGGATGCGCAGTATTATCCCCCTGTACCGGCAGACCTTCTTCCGTCTTGCAGAGCTGTTGCGCTATTATCAGGAATCCGGTATCGCCGGGGATGAGGTCATCGACGGCGTGAAGGTATCGAATTTCTTCAGGAATTTTCAGCAGAGTCTGCGCGGGGAGAGACTGCGGATCGCCCGGGTGGAAAACTGGTTCAAGCTCTATCGGGGCCTCGGCGGCGAAGGACAGGAGAGCCTGATGGATGAATTTTTCGGTCCCGGAGAGGGCAGCCTGCTGGATGAATTTTAATCCTCGTCCTGAGATAGGGACACCACTGAAAACTACTCTTTTCCCCATATCCGGCGTCGTCAGGATTTCCCGCGGTCCTCAACTCTTGTTTCCACAAGAGTTTGCGGGCGCTACAAAATCTTTCCTCCTTGACTGTGGAAAATATACCACGTTTTTTGAAGTGCCCGTAGTATATTTACAGAAGGGATAGAGGGGATCCTTCGGAATCATGAAAGAGCGTCTAAAACCTGCAGGCGTATTCTCTATTGTCCTGACCCTGATGTTTGTCGTCCTCCTTTGCGGATGCGGTGAATCGGGGCTGATGGATATATATGCCGTTTCCAGCGCTGTCCGGCTCAGTACGATACCCGCAGGTTCGGTGATAAATCCCGGAGATCAGATTCCCCTTTCCCTGACAGTGGATTCAGGTTCCGCATTGCCGGAGATTCTGGGGGTACGGATTTACCGGGACGGGAATTCCCTTGTTTCAACCATGGACCACGAGGTGGAATCCTCGATAGTACTGGTTGAGACTGATGATCTGGTTCCGGGCTTTTACAGGATCACTGCGTTTTCCGGAATTTCAGAGGATCCTGAAACAGAGCTGGAACTTCCCTTTTTTATCTCCTCCGGTGCAGGCGGCATACAACGGATAAGTGCTTATCCTTCCACGGTACTTCCCGGGGAGGGGATGGTGTTGTTTGCAGACCTGGCTGAGGCCCCGGCGGATGATCCGTATATCCGTTGGAAAGCGGGCGGACGGACAATTGGCGCCGGACGCGTGGCCGAGGGAGCCCAGCTGGCAAACTGGCAGGTGCCGGAAACACCGGGAATCTACCCGGTTACTGCGGAGTACTTTCCCTTTCCTCCCCCGGGAAACGGAGATTTTCCCTTTGCGGGAGCTGAAAAGCGCAGTGAGGCTTTCGTCTCCACGGAACAGCGCACGCCCCGGGGCGAGCTGGGGCCCGCTGAATCCTACAGTTCCCTGTTCCATTTTCGGGGAACCTTTCAGTCCAACGGGTTTTCAGTGCTGCCGGATCCCCGTATCCAGGGCAGTCCGGTACTTGCCCTGGAGGATGAAATATTCGGGTACAGCTTCTCGGAAAAGGACGTCCTTGCCTTCGATACCAGCCTGATTCCCGTCAGGAACGGAAGCCCCGAAGCCTTCGTTCTGGAGATGAAGGGAATCTTTTCCCGGAACGGTCCTATCCTTTCCATCCGGGACCAGCGTGACGTTCAGGTATTGTCCCTTCAGCGGAGCGATGAGGGTTTTCTCCTGGCGGGGGGCAATTTTCAGATCTCCCTGTCTCTTCCTCCGAGTTTTACCCTGAGGGAAACCGGTTCGCCACTCTACCTTGCGATTGCTGTCGAGCCCGGATCACCATCGGGACGGCTTCGCTGGTATGTTGACGGGGTGTACCAGGGGAGCGCCGTACTGCCCGGTATCCCTGGGTTTTCCGGAACAGGATTCAGTACTCTCATCGGGGGCGGTTTTCACGGACTCCTCGATGAGCTGGGAATCCGGAGCCTGGAAGCGGCCCGGGACGGAGGAATTTTCGGCTTCGCCATGCGGGAGCGCTATGGCAGATCTCTGGTGCTGGCTGAAGGATTTGATGCTCCCTGGCCCGATGAACTTCTTCTGCCGGGAAGCACCGGTCGCGGTGAAGGCAGTGAGGAGAGTGTACTGCTCATTGAAAAAGGCGGAAAGGCGGGTTTTGCTGTCCCCCTGCAGGGGATAGAAGGAAGGATAATCCTCACCTTTAAGGAGCCGGCGGCCGGGGCCGCAGTACGATTCAGGCTCGGCGGGGAGGAGTCCGACACCGCAAACCTGATCACCAGGGCCGACGGAAGGGCGACCCTGTTTATTCTCCGCAGGGAGCGAAACCTTCGCATCAGTCAGAACGAAAATCTCCTTGCCTCCTTTTCCGCTGATGAAAGCGGTGGGGACCTTCAGCTCTGGATAGAGGCTGCGGATGAATCCCTCCGGCTGGATTCGATTCTGGTGAGCAGGGGGGAGGAGCGTTTACGCGTGCAGGCCCCCGGAGCGGAGGCTTCTCCTGAGGTCTGAGTGTTCTGATATAAACAGAAGCCTGATCCTCCTTGCGGTAATATTTCTCTTTCTGCTGACAAATTCTTCTTTTGCGGCTGAAAAAGAGGGAGAGTCTCCTGTTGTCCTTCAGGTCCGGGAAGCGTCGATTGTTTTTTCTGTTGCCCCGGGTATGGATCTGAAACCGGGGGATGAATTAACCGGCACTTCGAAAAACGGGGAGCCGCTGCTTGTAAGGATTACGGAACGGTATCCGGAAGCCGGGATCGCCCGGATCATCTACGGCAACCCGCAGATTGAGGACGTCCTGGCTGTCCGTCCGGCCCTGGGGCTGGATGTACAGGGATATCTAGGCGGAACAATCACCTTTTCCGGGACTTTTAAAACAGTTCCGGGTATACGGATTATCGGGATCCGGGGCTTCTCCGGATTGTTCCCCGTCGTCGGGATTGAATTTCCTCTCTCCTCCGCTGGTCCCGAGGGGGTCCCGCTTTTTCCCTATGCGGGAATGCAGCTGCAGTGGGACATCGGAAGGTTCCAGATACTGCCTTCCGGAGTTCTCGGGTTGGGAATTTATCTTCCCCCCGGCGGCGACGGCTCGTATTCCGCGGATTACCTGGGAGGGATCGGCGAGATCGGTATAAGCTGGCTTGTTCACGATTCCTGGAGAATTCTGCTGGGGCTGGGTTACAGCTCCTGGGTGGGAAGGTCCGGGCTTGAAGAGGACGATCGTTACGGTTATAACGGAATAACCCTGAGAGGGGGATTAGTCTGGAAGATGTAATACTGTGAGCGCTGCTCGCATCAAGGAGTTCTGAATATACAATGGCGCCTGGAAAATTCGTATCGCGGCAGGTGTTGCCGGTTCTGGCAACGGTTTTTATCCTCTCCTGTACAAGCCTTGAGCAAAGTGCTCCACCGATTCCCGGGGAAGAACATACGGCGGTTTCACGAGAAATCCCTGCCCCTCTGGTCTTTGGACGGGGCCTGGGTGCGACCGGAGAAGAAGCCGTGGATGCTGCCCTGCGGGACGGCGCGCGTAAAGTCGCGGAAGCCCTTCTTGGGCCGGGAGCTGCCTTGAATAACCAGGACCTCCTGGACCGGCTCTTTTCTTCATCCATTTATACTGTCAGGGAAGCATATTACGGGGACAGCATTGAAATTCTGGGTACCGAAAAGTCGGCAGAATCTGAGGACACCGGCGCAGTTGTCCGTGGAAGAGTCAATGTTTCCGTCCTCATCAGCAGAATGCGAGAGGCGGGAATCCCGGAAAATCTGCTTCCCGAAAATCCTGAATCCGTCGGGCTCGCCGATGAAGCTGTACCCGGGTATGCAGACGCCTACCTTACAGGCAGGGCGGAGCTGCAGAAAACTGAACCCGATCCCTTGGTTCAGGGTGTACACGAAACTGCCGCCCTTGATATCGAAGACCTGGGGAGACTTAAGCTCAATGAAACCGAAAAAGAGCGGCTCGCCAGGTTTCTGAGCAGTCTCAGTTTCATGATACTTTCATCCCCCTCGGGTGAAGAGGACAGTTTCTACAGGCGGGAAGCTGCCTTCGAGTTATCCAGAGTCCTGAGCCGCTACGGTTATACCTGTCATTATCCCGATCAGGTTGATGGTATTCTTGCCGGACAGCAGGAGACCTACCGTGAAGAAACAGGAGGAGACATCCCGCTGCTGCAGTGGACGGCAAAAAAGCTCGGGGCAGATATCTACGCCCAGGTGAATACGCAGACGGATGTACGCCGGGATTCCGGGGGATTTTACGCAAGTGCTTCCGTCAGAATCGATCTGCTGGATACCCGGAGCTGGGAAAAGGCCGCTTCCATCACCTCCCGGGAGTCGCCCCCCGCCTTCAGCAGCGTCTCGGAACAGGAAGCCGTCAGTTTCGCCCTGCGGAGTGTAATGCTTGAACTGGCCCCTGATGTTGTCTCTTCAGCCAGAGAGGCCTACAGCGGCACTCTGATAAAAGGTCTTCCCTACGAACTGATTCTGCTGAGTCCGCCTGAACAGGGAGAATTGAAGCGGTTTCTGGATTTGCTGGAAGATGAAGTCCGCAGAATCCGCAGGATCTCCTCTTCTTCTGAAGAAGAGAGGTTCGAATTGAGGTTTCTCGGCAGCCTGGAAGAGCTGGAATCTCTGCTCTACGATGTTGCCGGGAGTATCGATGGCATGGAGGATTTCTCACCTGCCTATCAACGGGGAAACACTCTCGCTTTTTATACCGGACTCTTCTGATTCCCTGGAATGAGGTAGCCGCCGATGGATCGCAGGATTACCCGCTGCTGTTTACTTCTGACCATTCTCGTTATCGGTCCTGTCTGGTTTTCAGGATGCGTCTCCTCCCCCGATCCCGGGGCTGCTTCAGCCTATCGGCCGGATCGCTATGCGTCCGCTGATTCCGTCGAATCCCATACCCTCGCGGGCAAGGATGAGAGCCTTGCTTCCGCTGAAGCGGAAGGTGACCTCCTCATGGCTGAGGGGCGCCCGTATCAGGCCCTGCGAATATACCTGGAGGCTCTGGGTATCGAAAGGGTCCTGTCTCCGGCTGAAGAAGAGCAGCAGAGGATGATTCTGGAAAAGAGCCGCAGAATTGTGGAAAAGATCAGGATCGAGCCCCTGACTGCCGGAATGACGGTAGAGCTGGGGCGGCCTTTTGTCTCCCCCTTCAGGGCTCAGGTCACCTTCAACGGAAAGGAGACAGGGCTCCCGGGGGTGCGGCTGCTGGTTCGACATAAAATTCCCGGGGCTTCCGCTTCCGGAGGCGAATCGGTACTGCGTTATGTATCCGACGGGTCTGGCGCGCTGTCCTACAAACCTTCGGTTCCTTTCTTACCGGGGAACGGTGCTGTCTACATATCCCTTGACCTTGAGGGGGAACTTGCGCAGATTGACGAGCGGGCTTTTTCCGGATCCGCTGTGGCTGAGGAGTATCGTGCCCTCAGGCGTTCGATCAACTCCGTGCAGGCGGTTTTTCCCTACCGGGTGGAAGAGACCGGGGACAGGGTACTTGTGGCTGTCCTGGTCTTTGATCGGGACAGTGCAGGAAACCCGACGGGCGGGGGCTTTACGGCTTCCGGTTTGGCCGGAGTTTTCGATACCTCCCTTTTCGATGTACGGATTCTCGAGGCGGACAGGGAACGCCCGGATGAGCTTCCCCGGGAGATTGCCCGGCGATTCGCGGAGAGTCATGGACGTTCCGGCTGGTTAATCCACGGCAATGCCAGGATATCGGAGTACGAGGAAAAAGACGGGCGGGTCTATGTTACCGTCATCGGTTCTGCCCGGGCTGTTAACCTGGCCTCGGTGGGTCCCGGCCCTGCAACGGGAGAAATGAAAAAATCGGTTATCGGCAGCAATTCCCGGAACACCGTATTATCGGCGTACCGGCAGCTGGGAAAAATACTGGGTGCTGAACTGATTAATCAGCTCAGGTAAAAAGATCCTCAGGACGGTTGGAAATGATTCCCGTCGCCCCGGCGTCTATGCAGCGTCTGGCTTCCCCGGGGGAATCCACCGTCCAGCAGAGGACAGTTTCCCCGGGACGGACGCTTTTTCCGACCATGTTCGCGGCGGGTTTGCGGAAATCAGCTCTGCTGTAACGGCATGCCGCAGTAAGAGGCAGCCAGGAGGGCAGGGATCTCCTGTCGTATATGAGTCCCGCCGGGACCCGGGGAAGCACCCGTTTTGCCGTGCGGACAATCCGCGGATCAAAGCTCGATACTGCCGCCCTGTACAGGGTTCCGGTTTCTTCCAGCAGTCCCCCCAGAAGGCGGGGAATTTCCAGGGACTCACGGAAGCGGTAGTACTTGATCTCTATGTCGAAAATGATAGATCCTCCGAAGGCTTCAAGGACCTGTCGCAGGGAAGGTATGCCGCTGCCGGTATACTGTGCTCCCTTCCAGGCCCCCGCTTCCATGGCCTGAAGTTCCTTCATGGAGAAATCCCCGATGCTTCCCGGCACACCGCAGATCCGTTCGAGTTTTTCATCATGAAACACCGCCAGTTCGCCGTCGGCGCTGAGCTGCACATCCAGTTCGATGCCGGGAATACCCTCTTTTTTCGCCAGTTCAAAAGCAGGCATGGTATTTTCCGGTGCACGGTGGGAGCATCCCCGGTGGGCAAACAGAAGAGGTCTGGAAATTTCGGGAAAGAACCTTGTCTTCATGTTCCGCAGTATAGAGGATTTTATCCCCTTGCGGGAAGTTCGCCGAAAAGGGTATGCTGTTGCACTTATGAAATCCATCTCCTACGATACCAGTGAACCCATAATCGCCCTGGCAAGTGCCTGGGGCGAAAGCGCTGTCGCGGTACTGCGGGCCTCAGGTCATGGCTGTATTCCCCTGCTGGCGGACTGTTTCTCCCGTTCCGAGGCTCTCCTGAAGGCTCCGAGCCATACCATGGTTCACGGTGTGCTGATCGATCCGGCCACGGGCGATGCAGTGGACGAGGTGGTGTGTGCCGTTTACCGGGACGGCCGGGGGTACACCGGAGAGGAAGCGGTGGAGATATTCTCCCATGGCAGCATGCCGGGAATCCAGCTCATCCTTGAGACCCTCCGTGCCCGGGGTTTCCGGGACGCCCGGCCGGGGGAGTTCACCCTCAGGGCCTTTCTCAACGGAAAGATTGATCTTACCCGGGCAGAGGCCGTGGGGGAGATTATCTCCTCCAGGAGCAGGGCTGCCCACGCCATGGCCCTCCACCGTCTCGAAGGCAGTATCTTTCGCAGGATCGACAGTTTCAAGGAGGGGCTGAAAAAACTTCTGGCTGTGGTGGAAATTCAGCTGGACTATCCGGAGGATGAGGTTTCCGCGGAAGATCTGATAGCCGAAGACGATATCCTTCAATTAAAGGGGGAGCTCGAAACCCTGGCAGCTACATTTTCCACCGGACGGCTCTACCAGGAGGGGGCCAGAGTGGCCCTGAGCGGGCGGACCAATGCGGGTAAATCCTCGCTTTTCAATTTGTTTGTGCGGGAAGATCGCTCCATTGTCTCGGATATTCATGGGACTACCCGGGATTTTGTGCATGAACAGCTGAGTATTCGCGGTATTCCCGTAACCCTCTATGATACAGCAGGCCTGCGGCACGGCGAAACAGGCGATACGGTGGAACGGGAAGGAATCCGCCGCAGCGGTCTCGTTACCCGGGAAGCGGACCTGGTTCTGTATCTGGTGGACGGGAGTACCGGGGTCCGGACAGGTGAACTTGAGGGGCTTGATCCGGGGAAGACTCTCCTCCTCTGGAATAAGGCCGATATTGCCAATGGCCCTGCTCCGGAAGGATTTCTTTCCGTCAGTGCGGTAACGGGAGAGGGATTCGCACTGCTTGAGGAGGAGATCTGCCGGAGACTATCCGGTGTAAAGATCGGAGCCGACGAGGCTGTCATCGATTCCCTCCGTCAGCGGGATCTTCTTGTCCGTTCAGCGGAATCCCTTGCACAGGTTCTTGAGGGGCTGGATGCGGGGATGCCCCTGGATGCCGTGACGGTGGACCTGCGGGACGCCATGGATGCTCTGGGAGAGATTACCGGAGAGGTAACAAGCGCAGAGGTCCTGGAGGACATGTTCTCCAGGTTCTGTGTAGGCAAGTGAGGAGTCCTATGGACCACGAGATAATTGTTGTCGGCGGGGGACACGCCGGAATTGAAGCTGCCCTGGCCTGCGCCAGGCTGGGGTTCAGGACCCTTATGATCACCCAGCATCTGGATGCCATCGGAAGGCTCTCCTGTAATCCTGCTGTGGGAGGACTTTCCAAGGGAAACATCGTCCGGGAGGTGGATGCCCTGGGGGGTGAAATGGGCCTTTTAATCGATGCCAGCATGATTCAGTTCCGCATTCTCAACCGGCGCCGGGGACCTGCGGTACAGGCCCCAAGGGCCCAGGCCGACAAGTATCTCTACGCCCGGCTGGCAAAGGAACATCTCGAGATGCAGAAGGATCTGGATCTATTCCAGGATACCGTTACCGGGCTGGTCTACGACGGTCCCGGTACGCCCGTCAGAGGAGTGCTGACCGAAAGGGGACGCCGTTTCGAAGCGAAGGCTGTTGTGCTCACCACCGGAACCTTCATGGAAGGGAAGATTTTTATCGGGCCTTACACTGCTTCCGGAGGCCGGCTGGGGGAACCCGCCGCTGTGGGACTGGGGAGCTATCTGCGTTCAGCGGGCTTCAGCGTCAGCCGGCTGAAAACCGGTACCCCCGCCAGGGTCGCCCGCTCGAGTATCGACTTCAGCAAGGTCGAGGAACAGCCCGGAGACGAGGAAATGCTTCCCTTTTCCTTCCGCAACGCCTCCGTCTCCAGGCCCTCCGAATCCTGCTATATTACCTATACCAACCGGCGGACCCATGAGCTCATTCAGAAGAACATGGAGTTCTCGCCCCTCTATTCCGGCAAGATAGTCGGGGTCGGACCCCGGTATTGCCCTTCCATCGAGGACAAGGTGGTACGCTTTCCCGACCGTGAACGGCATCAGATATTCATCGAGCCCGAAGGGTACATGAGCGAAGAGATGTATCTGAACGGGATTTCCTCCTCCCTGCCGGAGACGGTTCAGGAGGAATTCCTGCGTACCCTGCCGGGGCTGGAGAATGTACGGGTAATGCGTCCCGGCTACGCGGTGGAATACGATTTTCTCGATCCCAGGCAGCTTTTTCCGAGCCTGGAAGCCAAAGCGGCCCCGGGACTCTTTATCGCCGGACAGACCAACGGTACCTCCGGCTACGAGGAGGCGGCCTGCCAGGGACTGGTGGCGGGAATAAACGCGGCCCGGAAGCTCCAGGGCAGGGAACCGATTGTTCTCTCCCGGGCGGACGCCTATACCGGGGTTCTGATTGACGATCTTGTGACCCTGGGGACCGAAGAACCGTACCGGATGTTCACCTCCCGGGCGGAGTACCGCCTGTCTCTGAGGCACGACAATGTGGATCTGCGCCTGGCGGATACGGCGGTGGAAATCGGACTCCTGGGACCTGACGCCCTGGAGCGGCTTGAAGAGAAGCGACATGGAATAGACGAGATCAAGGAGCTGCTCCGTAAGAGGCGTCTGGATGAATCCATGCTCACTGCCCCGGACTCTCCCCTGGCGCAGCATATCGGAAAGAGCCTTTTCGCGCTTATGAAGACCCCCGAAGGGGACCCCGGGCTGCTCCAGTCCATGGAACTGAAGGAAGCCGGGCGGGGATACTATCCCCGGGAGTGGCTCAGCATCGCCGCCCTGGATATCAAATATGAGGGCTATATCCAGAGACAGGAGCGGCAGGTAGCCCGTTTTCGGAAGATGGAGAACATCCGGATCCCGGATAGTTTCGATTACGCGGCGGTGGAAGGCATATCCACCGAATCCAGGCAGAAGCTGTTGCAGATCAAGCCCCTCAGTGTGGGGCAGGCCTCCAGGATTTCCGGGGTCAGAAACAGCGATATTGCCGTGCTGCTGGTATATCTAGGACGGAGAAAAGAACCATAATGGACCATAGAGAACTTCTGGCGGAGGGACTTGTTTCCCTGGGTCTCGAATACCGGGAAGAGGAACTTGAGGCTCTGCTCGCGTACATCAGGGAGCTGCTGTTCTGGAACAGACGTTTTAACCTGATCCGGAGTCAGGAGTCCGAACTGGTTCGCAGGCATATTATCGATGCCCTGGCGGCGGTTCCGATCATACGCCGTTCCGTGGACCGGAAGGCCCGCTTTGCTGATGTCGGTTCCGGTGCCGGTATCCCCGGAATACCCCTGGCGATCTTTCTTCCCGAGGCGGAGCTGCTGCTTATTGAACGTTCGGGAAAACGGGCGGGATTCCTCCGCAGTGCCCTGGTGGCAGCGGGCCTTGCCAGGCGCTCAGAGGTAATTCACAGCGATGTACGCTCCTGCGGGGTAGAGGCCGATGCGGTGGTCATGCGGGCCTTTAAACCCCTCCCCGAGGCTCTTCCCCTGGTTCTTCCCCTTATGAGACCCGGGGGAAGCCTCTTCGCCTTTCACGGACGCCGGGAGACGATTCAGAAGGAGCTCGAGGATCCCCTGGTACGGGAATTCCACTGGATCCTCCATTCTCTGCCGCCGGGACCTGAGGGCGAAGAGCGGCATCTGCTTCAGGGAAGCTACAATTCCACCTGATTTCTAAAACCCCGCAGGACTGAATCTCTCCGCTGCAAGCAGTGCTGCTGCCATTGTCCCTATTCCGATAAAGGGACCGAAGGGTACCCGGAACCGTCGCCCGATGCGTCCGCTGATCAGCAGGGGAATAAAGACGAGCAGGGCGGAAAGGGAGGCTATGGACAAGGCCGGAAGCCACTGGAGACCCGGCAGCAGGGCCCCGCTGGACGCAGCGAACTTGACGTCCCCGAGGCCTATACTGCGGGATGTCAGTGCCCGCAGGAGCAGAAGAAAACCCGAGGCCGCCGCAGCGCTCACCAGCGAAGGAAGCCATGGACGGCAGCCCGTGATGATCATCAGGGCAATAAGACTCAGCAGGCAGCCAAAGGAGAATACATCCGGGATTCTCCGGCGGGTAATATCGAACCAGGATACCGGCAACAGCCAGAGACTGTAGAGGATTAATCCCCGGACAAAGCAGTCCTCCATCAGGGTCGTTCGCCCTTTCAGGTGGCGCTGCGGGAGTGCCCCACCTGGTTCATGCGCTTCATGAGATCCTCTTTTTCTATCAGGTCAATCAGCCGTGCTTCAACAAACTGATGAGCACCATCGGAGAAATCCCCGGCGCTTAGGCAGAATCCCCTTCCGGCCTTTACCTCCTTGCTGCGGGAGTAGAGGTCCCTGAGAACGAGTTCCCCCACAGTGTTGGTAGTACGCACAAAGCGGAAGAGGACCAGGTCCTCCCATTTTGATGTGCTGACCTCTGCCAGGATGTCGGCGTATTCGCTCTTCTGAACCGAGACGTCTACAATCTTGACCTTCGCCTTGGGAAAAAAGGTGCTGACCACCTTGCGGCAGAGGGTGACAAAATCCGAAGTGCCCGCAATCAGGTAGGTCTGCAGATTCTGGTTTCCGTGGAGTTCACGATACTTGCGCAGCAGGTTGGGAACATCCCGGTACACCGGCTGAACGGAGTGGATCTCCTCCAGGAGTCTCAGAGCCGAGCCGATTTCCTGCTGCCGTATGTAAGCCGAAGCCAGGCGGTATTTCAGTTCCAGGAGGGTCTTCTCCGGGATGTTCTGATGCCGCAGTCCTATTTCGAAGTCCAGCATGGCCTTGTCGTACTGGTGCTGGTTCATGCGAATGCTGCCCGCGAACAGGGCCGCGCTGGGGCCCAGGGCGGGATCTGCCCGCAGATGGGTGAAAATCTTGATGGCGTTGTCGTTCTGCCCCAGCTCATGATAGCACTGGGCAATGGCAAAGAGGGATTCCTTGTCGTCGGGTTCCAGATCGATGGTCTTGCGGAGAATGCCCACCGCCTCGTTGAACTTGTTCATTCGAAAGAGACTGTGCCCCAGGTAACGAAGGGTGGGAACATGTTCTCCCTTCTCCTTGCGTGCGTTGGTCAGAAGCTGGACGGCTTTTTCATAGTTCTTCTTAAGGTATTCCAGGTATCCCAGGTTGTAATTGACCTCGAATACATCGGGATTCATGGTTCGCGCGATTACAAGACTCTTGTAGGCCTCTTCGTAATGCTTCAGGCGAAGGGCCGACAGGGCGTACTTCAGGGTAATATCAAACTCGTCGAGCTGTTTATTTGTGGCGCAAAGATCGATCAGCACCTCGAAGGTCCGCATGGCCTTGTCGAATACCTGTTCCGAGAAGTAGAGTTCTCCCAGGGCCAGCAGGGCATCGGCGTCCTTCGGATTCTGGGCCAGCCGCCGGTTGGAGTCCTTGATGATCTGGTTTCTGTCTTTGTTCCTGATCTTCCGTCCGGACTGCCGTTTTTCCGCCTTACCGTCGCTTTTGGAAAGGACCAGAAGGATTCCGGCACCGAATACAACAATAGTAAAGGGTATCAAAAAAACAAGGACATCCATAGTAGCCCCAGTATGTATTGACCTGTCCGGGATGTCAAGAAATGAAAAACGATTGACAAAACACCCCGCTGCGGCTACGCTTTTAGCCATGAGTTCCGTAAGTGATACAACTACCGGTACAATCGGGATTAAAGTCGCTGATGGCGCGTATTATCCAATACTGCAGGAGGGAAGTTCGGCTAAGAAACGGCTTGTACTTACCACTGTCAAGGACAATCAGCCCAGTGTGCAGATCGACCTGTACAAGGGGCGGGGTGACGAAATAGAGGACGCTGTCTATATCGGCAGTCTTGTGATTGAGGACATTGAACCGGCAGCCGCCGGTGATCCGGAAATAGAGCTGACCCTTGGCCTGGACAGCGAAAATAATCTGTCCGCCACCGCCGGAGACAAATCAACCGGAGATACCCAGTCGCTGAGCGTCAGTCTTGAATCCCTGGATAATCTGGGGATTTACGATATTCCGGAGTTTGATCTGGAAGAAGAGTTCAGCCCCGACGATGTTCTGTCCAGGGAGGAAGAGACCCGTCTGCGGGACGACTATCCCGAGGATGAACCCCGCAGGCTGCCCAGGGAGCGGCGAAGCCGCCTGCGCATACTGGCCATGATTCTCCTGTTTATCGGACTTGCCATGCTGGCGGCTTTTCTTCTGTACAGCTATTTTGAGACCCGGAACACCGGGGCTGGTATTGTTCCTTCACCGGCAGCCGGGGAACCCGCCGCCGAAGCCCCACCCGCACCGGTTTCTCCTCCCCTGGTGGAAAAGGAGGCCCCCAGGGAGGTTCCGCCGGACCCTCCTAAAGCTCCCCGGGAGCCCGCTGCTGTTCCCGGAGAGGGAGTATGGTATCAGCTTCAGTGGGGGGATACCCTCTGGGACCTCTCTTCCAGCTTTTATCGCGATCCCTTCCGCTACGGTCAGATCGCCGCTGAAAACGAGATCGAAAACCCTGACCTGATCTTTGCCGGGCGGGATATCTACATACCCGATCCCCGCCGATAATCAGCCCCCTTTAATCTTCCGTTTATTCGAGTACCCTGTGATACCCGCCATCAGTTCTGTAAAGAAAGTTCCCTTGCCTCTGTTCAGCCTGCTCATTCCCCTGTTCATGCTCTGTATCTCCTGCTGTGGTTCTCCCACAATCTGGGGCTACCCTGAACAGGATTTCCGCAGCCGTCTTGTCTCCGGTACTCTTCCCCAGCTGCATGAAGAGGACATCTCCCGGCTTTCTTTTTCCGAACTGAATCAGCTGGGACCCGGCGCCCCCCTGTTTCTCTCCTACTTTCCCTTTGCGGATGCCGGGGCCCCCTTGCGGCTGCGTCTGTACCAGGCGGAACTGGGGGAGGAGCCCTACGCATCCTTCGCACTTGAGCTTCTGATCCGCGACCTGCTTGCTTCGGAGGATTATCGCCTCATTCAGGATCTCGAGGATGAAATTCCCCCCCGCTACCATGAGTTTTACCCCTGGCGACGATCACGGGTGAGCGCAGCCTACTGGCTGCGGCAGGACGAAGAGGCGGCGGAAATGCTGGATGAGCTGGTCAGGGACTTTCCCGAACAGGTTGAGGCTGACCGGGAACTGGTGCTCATGAAGACCGTTCTGGAACAACGTACCGGCAGGGAAGACTGGCGTAACTCCTTTGTGTCTTTTTTTCGGGATTTCCCCGCCGGGCCCCACCATGTGCGTGCCTGGGACTACCTGAGAATCGAGGGGCTGCTGGACGGATTCGGCCCGGAGGAGCAGCGCCTTTTGCGGGGAGTGGACCTGGTGGCCCGGGGCGAAAAGGTTCGGGGCTTTGAGCTTCTGCAGGGTCTTTTTGACGGAGCGAGGACGGAAGAATTCCTCTCCTCCGGTACCCTGCAGACCATTGCCATGGCGGCGGATACCCCCGGCAGGACAGGGGAAGTCCTGGAGCTCTATGGTCGTATTTCCGAAGAGCTTCCCGGGTTCAGCAGGGAGATCAGGGAGCTGTCTGCCTTCCTGCTGCGAAGAATCGGCCGTCATCGTGAGGCCCACACTCTTTTCAAGAGCCTTGTACAGGAGGGGGATCAGCGTTTCCTCTGGTACGCCTTTTCGTCCCTGGTTCGCTCTGATACCGCAGCTGCCCTGGGAGAACTCCCTTTTCTTGTGTCTGAAATGGAAGAGCCTTCCTACTTCTCCGATGTGCTGGCTGAACTCTGCCAGCGGATGGCACGCTACCGGAACTGGACAGGAATTGTCAGGGCTTACCGCATTCTCGATGGTTCGGTGGCGGCGGGTGTATTGAGTCCCTACGCCTATATTTCCGCCCGGGCAGCAATGACAGGGCTCAGCGATTTACCCATGGATCTGCCTCCTGCGGATATTCTCCAGCGCCTCGGCCGGGGTGAGTATCCCGGGAGCGGCGGGGATGTCGCCCCGGAGGGCTCCTCCGATTCCTACTATCGTTTACTGGCGGCGGTCCTGAGCGCTTATAATCCAGAGCCGGAGTCCCGGCCTTCTGTGCCGGAAGTTGAAGCCGGGAGACTCGATCCCCTGGTTCTCGGACTGCTGAGTTTCGGTCTGACGGATGAGGCCCTGGAGATTACGAACAATGGAGACAGCGGGACTTCAAGCTCCGCAGCTGCAGCTGTTGTGGAAGCCCTGTATGGAGAAGATCGCTACGAGGAGGGGCTTCGCCTGCTCCTTCGCAGAGCGATCCCCATGGAGGAACGCTTTTTTTATCCCCGGGCTTTTGAAAAGGAGACGGAAAACCTTGCGGAGGAGCAGGCGGTACCGGCATGGCTTCTCTTTTCCCTGGTCCGGCAGGAGAGTCTTTTCAATCCCGCGGCACTCTCCCACGCCGGGGCAGTCGGCCTTACCCAGCTGATGCCCTCCACGGCAGGGGATGCGGCCCGGCGACTGGGTATGGAATCCCCTGGAGATCTCTCTGATCCGGAGGTCAACCTGCGCCTTGGTGCCTGGTATCTGGGCCACATGATGGAACGTACCGACAGCCTGGCGGATGCCCTCGCCGCCTATAATGCCGGCATTACCCGCCTTCGCCGGTGGCGAAGGCAGGCGGGCGGGCTCCCGGATGATCTTTTCATTGAGACCATCCCCTTTGAGGAGACCAGGGATTATGTAAAGCGGCTGCTTGTGTCATCCTGGAATTACGGGTATCTTTACTACCGCCTTGGCGGGAACGAGCTCGTGAGCCGCTATTTTCCCCGCTTATAACCAGGTCCAAGGAGCTGCCTGTGACATTTTTCGAAGCCGTTTTTCTGGGATTTCTGCAGGGGATTACCGAATTCCTTCCCGTATCCAGTTCGGGGCATCTGGTCATTGCCCGGCAATTCCTCGAAATCCGGGACATCCCGGTCCTTTTTGATGTTCTTCTTCATATCTCCACCCTTCTTGTGGTGTGCCTGGTATTCAGAAAAACCCTCCTGCGTCTTGTAACAAGCTTTGTGCGGCTTCTGGGAGCAAAGAAGGTTGATGCCGACGACAGGGGCAGCATCCTGGCGATTATCGTTGCGACCTTCGTTACCGCGGTACTGGGCCTGGGGATCGAATCCCTCTCCCCAGGAGAGAACCCTGTTCTTGTTGCGGTACTTTTTCTTGTCACCGGTATTATACTGTTTCTGCCGCGGATTTTTTCCTGGGGGGGAGAAGACAGAACTCCGGGGATAAAAACGGGCCTGATTGTGGGGGCGGCCCA
Organism: Marispirochaeta aestuarii; assembly: GCF_002087085.1. NCBI lineage: Bacteria > Pseudomonadati > Spirochaetota > Spirochaetia > Spirochaetales > Spirochaetaceae > Marispirochaeta > Marispirochaeta aestuarii. The sequence goes on from NZ_MWQY01000027.1 coordinate 34,077, forward strand.
GGGACTGGGGGTTTTCCCCGGTATTTCCCGTTCCGGTATAACCATAACAGCCTCCCTGGGAGCCGGTCTGTCCAGGGAACGGGCAGGGGAGTTCGCCTTTATCATCTCCATCCCGGCAATTCTGGGGGCCCTCGTCCTTACCCTGCGGGACCTGGAAAGTCTCAGCGGCAGAATCGATCTTCTGAGCCTGGCGGGGGGAATGCTTGCATCCTTCCTGGTGGGTTATGTCAGTCTCAGACTCCTCCTGCGCCTTGTAAGGGGGGGGAATCTGCACTATTTCAGCTTCTACCTGGTCCCCTTGAGCCTGATCAGTCTGCTGATACTCTGAAGATCAGTCCAAATATCGACAACGCTGTATGGGCTAAAAAGAGTGGTTTTTACAGTCGCCCCTGGTAAATATCCGTCCTTGTCAGGCCGATAGTATAAAGCAGAGGAGGTCTCTCGTTTTGGGAAAGCGGATTGTTTCCGGCATCCTGGGATTTATTCTCATTTTTGCCGCTTCATGGATCGTGGTTTCTGTTTCTCTCTATGCCCTGAAGGGTGGAGCGGCCCCGGGGTTTCTGCTCGTTCCCGGTGCCTTCCTGTACGAGCGCTTCCTCCATGCTTCCTACTATCTGGGAGTATATCTCCTGGTTCTTGCCTACCTGAGCTTTTCCAGGGATTTCCAGACCCAGTCAATCCTGTTCCTTCTCTATACCCTGATTCCCTTTGTGACGGCGGCGGTTCTGTTTCACGTCGCCATAAACCCCGAACCCAATACCATCATAGAGTTTTTTATCCTGGGATTCGGCGGCAGGCGTCCCGGGTCCCTTATCCTGCTCCTCTTTCTGATCGTGGAAATCCTTCTGGGATACCGGATTACCATGGCTGGGGACAGCGGCACAGTGTCCGCTGAAACCGACGAAGACGATCAGGCGGCTCATGCGTCGGCAGGTAAGGATGTCCTGGATGACGGTCTTTTCCCCGAACGGCACCACGAAGTCTTCGGGAATCAGGAGGCCCCGGAGGTTGAAGAACTACCTGCTCTGGCGGAGACGGAGGAGGATACTCTTCTTCTCGATCGTGATTCCCGGGGCAGGCTGCGTTTTTCCGTGGGCACAGGTGCACAGGAAGAAGAGGAAACTCCCTCCGACGATCTGGAAGATGAAGAAACACGAGACAGCTGGAATCCGGAGCCTGTGGAAGGGGCCGCTCTCTACGAGCTTCCCCTGGAGCACGATACACGCCCGAAGACAGGTAAAAAACCTTCAGTCTCCGGTACCCCGGATGGGGAAGGCGCAGAAATCGTACCCGAGGGAGAGCCCGGCAGCTTCGATAAACTCTACGTGAATGACGATGACGATCCCTCCATCCGCGGGATGGTCAGGGACATTCTGGACGCCGAGGTCGGCGCTCCATTGCCCGGCCCGGAACCCGCCGAGGACGAGGAGATCCCGGAACTGCCCGAAGAGCTTGACCTGGAAGAGATCGAACTGGCGGAAGAAGAACTGGAGGAGGAAGAACCGCCGCTCCTCTCCGGGGAGGAAGACGAAGTCCCGGACCTGGAAGACGAGACTGACGAGGTCGAAAGCGTGTCCTTCGATTTTCCCGAGGAAGAGACCTGGGAGGATGACCAGCTCGCTCTGCTGGAAGAAAAGTACGGAGACGACGATACCTACCCCTCGGATCCTGTTCCGGTGGACCCTGAAGAAGAACTTCAGGATGAACCTGAATTCCCCGAGGACCCGGGGGAAGCAAAAAAAAAATCCCCCGAATCCGGGCCAAAAACCCCTCATAAAAAGCCCGTAAAGAGCTATTCAGTACCCGTCGACGATCTTCTCGACCATTATGGCGATCATGCCTACTGGGTTGTGGACGATGAGACCCGGCATGCCGGAGAGGTCCTGCGGAAGACCCTGGAGGAGTTCAAGATCGAAGCGGAAGTTACAGGTATCCGCAAGGGGCCGGTTATCACCATGTTCGAGATACTCCCCGCCCCGGGAGTCAAGCTCTCGAAGATTACCAATCTGGCGGACAACATCGCACTGCGTCTTGCGGCTTCCAGTGTCCGTATCGTTGCCCCCATTCCAGGGAAGCACGCCGTCGGAATCGAGGTGCCCAACCATAAACGGGCCATTGTCTCATTTCACGAGATGATTTCCCACGAGACCTTTCAGAAGAAGCATTTCGAAATCCCCGTAATCCTGGGCAAGGACATCGCCGGCGAAGCACAGCTCGTCGATCTGATCAACACCCCGCACCTGCTGATTGCCGGCGCCACGGGGTCCGGAAAATCGGTCAGTGTAAACTCCCTCATCTGTTCGATCCTCTGCAAAAAGACCCCCGAGGAGGTCCGGATGCTGCTGATCGACCCGAAAATTGTGGAACTCAAGCTATATAACGATATTCCTCACCTCCTTACCCCGGTTATCACCGAACCGAAGCGGGCCTTTCAGGCCCTGCAGTACTGTCTCAGCGAGATGGAACAGCGCTATGCCCTGCTGGACAGCCAGGGAGTCAGGGATATACGGTCCTACAACAGAAAGGTCAAAGAACGCAGGCTTGCCACCAGACCGCTGCCGTATATCGTGATAATCGTCGATGAGTTCGCCGACCTGATGGCCTCCACCGGAAAAGAACTGGAGTCCACCCTGGCCCGCCTGGCGGCCATGTCCAGGGCTGTGGGACTGCACCTTGTGCTGGCGACCCAGCGCCCCTCCATCGACGTAATAACCGGACTGATAAAGGCGAACATCCCCTCCAGAATCGCCTTCATGGTGGCGGGAAAAACGGATTCCCGCATTATCATCGATACCGTCGGGGCGGAGAAGCTCCTGGGCAAGGGGGATATGCTCTTTACCTCCGCCTGGGACCCGAATCCGGTACGCATACAGGGTGCTTTTCTCTCCGAGGACGAGGTGGGGAATATCGTTTCCCACGTAAAGACCCTGGGGGAACCGGACTACATAGACGACGAGATATTCTTCGACGACGACGAGGAGGCCTCGGGACTCTTTGATGAGGGAGGGGAAGACCCTCTCATGAACAAGGCCCTGGAGATTGTCTCCCAGGCGGGCAAGGCCTCCGCCTCCTACCTGCAGCGCCGGTTGAAGATCGGCTATAACAGGGCCGCCCGGCTCGTGGAAGAGATGGAATACCGCGGTATTGTGGGACCCCAGAACGGCAGCAAGCCCAGGGAAATCCTCCATGTTCCCGACAGAATAGAACAGACCGTGGAAGGCTGAGACAGGTATGGATATGCTAGAGCTCGATTACATCGCCTCCAGGCTCGAGGCCCTGGAGGAGACGATTATCTTTGTCCTGATAGAGCGCATCCAGTTCATGCTGAACCCTTCCTGCTACCTTCCGGGGAAGAGCGGGTTTAACGGAAAGAACGCTGAGAGCCTCTTTTCTATGCGGCTGAAGGCCCAGGAGGAGATGGATGCCAGGTTCGGCCGCTTTCTTACCCCGGAAGAGCGTCCGGTAAACAGGGAGCTTCCGCCATCAGAGCGTAAGCTTCAGGTCAGTCCCCGGGGACTCAATATCGTCGACTATGACCTGGTCAATCTGAGCGGGGAGATTGCCGGCGCCTATCTGCAGCTGCTTCCGCGGATCTGTACGGAAGGAGACGACGGCCAGTACGGTTCCAGCATTGAGCGGGATGTAATCTGCATCCAGGCCCTGGCCAGACGGGTACATTTTGCCTCTTTCTATGTTGCGGAAAGCAAATACAGGATGAACCCGGAATCCTACGATCTCCTCATTCGGGAAGGAAAAACGGAAGATATCGGAGCTCAACTGACCCGCCCTGAGGTGGAGGCTCGTATTCTTGACAGGGTCCGGACCAAGTCACAGCGTCTTCAGGAGATCAGCGATTTTTCTCTGCGCAGGGTTCTCGATCCCGAGGCGGTAACCGCACTCTACCGGGACGTCATTATTCCTCTCACCAAAGAGGGGGAGGTGCGCTACATGATGACCCGCTCTACCCGGCCTCTTCCGGATTAAAACGCAGAGACACCGAGTTGATGCAGTAGCGAAGACCCGTCGGCTCGGGTCCGTCGGAGAAAACATGACCCAGATGGCTTTTGCAGTTCGAACAGATCACCTCCGTGCGCAGCATACCGTGGGAGGTGTCACGGTGTTCATCCACAGCATCGGTGCTGACGGGTTGAAAGTAACTTGGCCAGCCGGAGCCTGATTCGTATTTGGCCTCGGAACTGAAGAGTTCCTGCCCGCAGGCGCGGCAGTAGTATCTGCCCCTGCGCTTTTCGGTGTAGAGCTTTCCGCTGAAGGCCCGTTCCGTTCCCTTTTCTCTCAGTACATGATATTCCAGGGGACTCAGGGTTTCCCGCCATTTTTCTTCCGAAGCTTCTTTTCTTTCCATAGCAGGTAGAATATAATCATTCTAATCAGAAAAACAAAAAGCTCTTCTCCCCGAGGGGCTGATGGTGTATACTGGCCGACAATAAACGGTAGCAGCAAAAAAAGTCCCTGCGGCACAAGGCCGTACTCTTTTTATATGTACATCTGGTGAGAGGACGACATGCTGGAACCTGCTCTGAAGAACCGAAAAATCGAACTCCTGGCGCAGAATTTTCGTCCCGATGAGATTGATGAAATCGGGCGGCTTCTGTTCAAAAAATACAACAGTCACCTGCTTACAGGTACGGAGACCCACTTTACCCTGTCCCCCCGCAAATGCGCAGCAGCCCTGGTTGACGAGTGTATCGAAAAGGATCGGGTGGAAAAGCTTATTGAGCTTATTGTGAGCCTGGATGATCAGACTATCCTCGGGCGTCAGGTCAGAATCGAAGGTCTCGAGGAGTTTCTCAACAACCTGGCCCACACGGGAACGGTCTATGATTTTCGTAAACGTAGGCTCGTCAAAGCCCGCAAGGAGCTGGACCTGCAGCCCGGCTGGGGGTCTCTGAACGAAGGAAAACGCTACTCCATTACCGTCATGAGTCTCGATGTGGCCGGTAATTCCGCCCTTGTCTCAAAATACGGCAACCGGGTCATGGAAAAGGTCTATTTTCACCTGCGGAGATTTCTCGAAAACCGGATCTACCGCTACGACGGACGTATCTGGAACTTCGCCGGCGACGGGGGAATCGTCGCTTTTACCTTCAGAGGCCACCAGGACAGGGGAGTGCTCTGTGCACTGGAAATTCAGCGATCCCTGCCGATTTTCCACCTGCAGATGGAATCTTCCCTGAAAGAGTCTATCGCCCTCAGAATCGGACTGGATACGGGAAAGCTCAAGTTCAGCAATCAGACCGGTAATATCGTTTCCGAGGTTATAAATTACGCCAGTCATCTTGAAAAGCAGAACACCTCCGCCGGAGGGGTCTCAATTTCCGGGAATCTCCACGGCGAAATCAGTTCCAGAATAGCTTCAGTTTTTGAATGCACGGGGGAATTCGAAGGGCGCCCGGCCTACTGCATGCCGAACCGACTCGACCTGTTGTAAAGAAATAAAATATTTCCAAAAAAATGTAACTTCTGAACCGGTTTGGGGTTAGAAATATTGAGAGAGTTTTCTTTTTCATTGACCTCCTTTGGCCCCCCGGGTTTTACTCCTTTTACCGGGGGGTCGCTTTTTTTACCGGCCCTGTCATCCGGCCGGCGGAAGTCGTCGCGCCCCAAGGTAGCGGTCCCTGTAATAGGGGGAATCAAGGGATGAGATTATGATTCCCTGTCTGTTTTCCCCCGAGGCGGCATGGATAAAGCGTCTGTCCCCCAGGTAAATACCTACGTGGCTTGCGGTCCATCCTTCGGTGTTAAAAAAGACCAGGTCCCCGGGCAGCTCCTCTCCCGTTGTAACTGCGCTGCCGAAACGGTACTGGTCGATTGATCTTCGGGGAAGGTCCGGAACCCTGTCGGAATAGATCATATAGACGAAACCCGAACAGTCCATCCCTTTCAGGTTGGCCCCTCCCCAGAGGTAGGGAATGCCTTTCAGGGATACCGATTCCAGTACTACGGCCAGAGAAAGTTCCTCTTCCCCGGGCTCGGCGGACCAGGCGGCATGAAAAGACGGGAGTATCGGAAACAGAAGTACCAGGAATATGGAAATTCTTGCGGCTGCCCTCATACATCAGTATTATCGGCAGCCGCGAAGCCCGGTTTTACAGCTTAAGAAGCCGGGCGTAGGTGTCCAGGAGATCTCCCCGTTTTTCCGCTGCCCCCAGCACCTGACTGGTGAGGATCTTTCCCAGCTGTACTCCTTCCTGGTCAAAGGAGTTGATGTTCCAGATAAAGCCCTGGAACATGACCTTGTTCTCGAAATGCGCCAGCAGAGCCCCCAGGGCTTCCGGGTTGAGCTGTTCCCCGTATATCAGGCTCGAAGGACGGCCTCCGGGAAAATTTTTGTTCAGGTTGCTGTTTTTCTTCCCCGCGGCGAAGGCTACAATCTGGGCTGTCAGGTTGGCTTTGAGCTTCTGCTGACTCGTCGAGTTCTCGTATTCGGTGTCATAGCCGGTCTGGGACTTGACGAAGCCGATAAACTGCAGGGGAACGATGTCCGTACCCTGATGCAGAAGCTGGTAGAAGGAGTGCTGTCCGTTGGTTCCGGGTTCACCGAAGATTACCGGACCCGTGGAGTACGCCACAGCGCTGCCCTCCCGGTTTACCTGTTTGCCGTTGGATTCCATATCCAGCTGTTGAAGATGGGCGGGAAAACGGTGCAGCCCCTGGCTGTAGGGCAGGATGGCCGAGACGGGATATCCGCAGATGTTGCGTTCCCACACCCCGATAAGGGCATCCATAAGGGCCGCATTGCGCCGTACATCCCCTTCCATGGCAGCTTTATCTGCCTGGTGGGCCCCTGCAAGCAGACGCTCAAAGATCTCCGGCCCGAAGGCAAGGCTCAGTACCACGCCTCCAACGGCGCTGGTTGAGGAGTAACGGCCGCCGATATAGTCATCGATAAAAAAGGAGTCCAGAAAGCCCGGAGCACCGGCAAGGGGGCTGGTCTCGGAGGTAACAGCCACAAAGTGCCGTTCCGGATCCAGCCCCGGGATTCCCGCCGAACGCATCATTCCGGCAACCAGAGCGCGATTGGTGAGGGTCTCCTGGGTAGTACCGCTCTTGGAGACCAGGATAAACAGTGTGCGTTCAAAATCGAGGCTGCTCAGGACTTCTTCCGCGTCGTCGGGGTCCACATTTGAGATAAAGCGTGCCTCCAGCAGGGGGGACTTGAGCTCAGTGCGGCACCAGTTTTTCAGGGCCAGATACAAAGCCCGGGGACCAAGGTCTGAGCCGCCGATTCCGATCTGGACAACCGTGGAGAAACTCTTGCCCGTCGATCCGGTGATCTCTCCCGCCCGCAGCCTGCGGCTGAAATCGGCTATCCGTTTCTGCTGCTCCCGGTAAAATGCTCCGAGATCACGGTCTTTTTCCGTAACAGGGCCCGCAAGCTCTCCCCGGGTCAGATGGTGCAGTACCCGGCGGTCCTCGCCGGTGTTCATCCTCTCGCCGCCGGCAAGAGCACGATATTTTTCTATACATTCTGTCTCGGCGGCCAGGTCGCTCAGGAGCCGGAGGACCTTTTCGTTGACCTCTTTGGCGGCATAATTGTAGGTAAGTCCGCCCCCGGCGGCTATGCTGCAGCTCCTGATTCTTTCCGCGGAAAGAAGATCCGGCAGGGAAAGTCGCTCTTTTCCGGAGGAGTATTCTTCCTTCAACTTCCCATATGCGTCGGTTCTGTCCAGATTAAGATATTTCACCGGGGGCTCCTTATCTATGGACGCCTCTAAAAACTGCGTAAAATACCGCGTTTTTAGAGCCGCCCGTTTTATTTGTCGTGGAAGGTGGCGGCCACGTGTTTCATCTCCGGGGCCTGTCCCTCCTCGGCATCTATTCTCTTATGTACCATAGCCTCAACACCGGTGGCAAGTCCGTAGAGATTGATGAATCCCGTGGCGTCGGTGTGGTCATAGGAGGACTCCCCGAAGGATGCCAGATCCTCAAGATAGAGGGAATAGGGGGATTTTCTGCCGGCGATGATTACGTTGCCCTTGTAGAGAACCAGGCGTACCGAACCGGTTACGTACTGGTATGCCTTGTCCATGAAGGCGTCCATGGACTCACGGAAGGTGGTGTACCACTTGCCGGCGTAGACTATGTCGGCGTACTGCTGGCTCATTTTGCGTTTAAAGCTCAGAGTGTTGAAGTCCATGGTCATCATCTCCAGTTCCGCCAGTGCCGTAAGGAGGATTTCTCCCGCCGGAGTTTCGTAGACTCCGCGGCTCTTCATGCCGACGACCCTGGTTTCCACCATGTCCGCCCTTCCGATGCCGTTTTCCGCTCCCAGCTTGTTCAATCGGGAAAGAAGCTCCACCGCGCCCAGGCGTTTGCCGTCTATTCCCACGGGGAATCCCTTCTCAAAGTCGATGGTGATCTCTGTCTCTTTATCCGGTGCTTCCTGGGGCGATTTGGTCAACTGGAACATCTCGTTCTTCGGTCTGTTCCAGGGATCTTCCAGGTCTCCGCCCTCGTGGCTCATGTGCCATATGTTCCAGTCCCGGGAGTAGATGTTTTTTTTGCTGATATTTCCCAGGGGAATACCCCGCTCCTGGGCGTATTCGATGGCGTCTTCCCGGCTGCTGATGTCCCAGACTCTCCAGGGGGCGATAACCTCGAGCTGGGGAGCCAGGGCTTTGTAGGTCAGTTCAAAGCGGACCTGGTCGTTGCCTTTTCCGGTACAGCCGTGGGCCACCGCGTTGGCATTCTCCTGAAGGGCGACCTCTACCTGGCACTTGGCCTGCAGGGGCCTGGCGATGGAGGTACCAAGCAGATATTTTCCCTCATAGCGGGCCCCGGCCCGTACTATGCGGAACAGGAAATCCCTGGCAAATTCCTCCCGTATGTCACGAATGTAAAGCTTGGAAGCCCCCGAGGCCAGGGCCTTCTTTTCCATTCCGTCCCAGTCCTCATCCTGACCTACATTGGTACAGATTCCGACGATCTCGGCACCGTCGTAGTTTTCCTTGAGCCAGGGGATGATGATGGAAGTGTCCAGTCCGCCGGAATAGGCGAGTACGATTTTCTTGATTTCTCTCTTGTGTTGTTTCATCTTTGTCTCCTTGAGTCCTTACTCGGTTTCTTCTGCCAAAACGGAGGCGATAATCTCACAGCCTTCGTCGATTTGTTCATTCTCGATAATCAGCGGGGGGGCGATCCGCAGGATGTTTGTCCCGGACCGCAGAGCCAGGAGTCCCCTCTCCTGCATCTTTTCAATGAGATTCCCCATCCGCGACTTTGCATCCTTTTCCGGATATCCGACGGCAATACCGGCGAGGAGGCCGCGTCCGCGGACCTCTCTGGCCAGGGGGACTCTGTCGCAGATATCCTGGAGCCGTTCATGCAGATATTCTCCTGCTTCCCGGACCCGTCTGATAAAGGCGGCGTCGCAGATAATATCCAGTACGGCCCCCGCAACGGCGGTTGTTACCGGTCCTCCGCCAAAGGTGGATGCGTGTTCTCCCACCTTGATCTGCCTGTTGATTCTTTCCGGTACCAGAACAGCCGACAGGGGGAGTCCTCCCGCCAGGGGCTTCGCCAGTGTGACCAGGTCGGGATTCAGTCCCGCCCAGCTGGAGGCCAGGATCTCCCCGGTCCGTCCCAGGCCGGTCTGGACCTCATCGGCGATCAGAACAATGTCTTTTTCCCGGCAGATCCGGTTCAGTGCTTCCGCGAACCCGGGGCTTACAGAGCGTAATCCGCCCTCTCCCTGGAGGGGTTCCACGATAACCGCGGCAAAGCTGTCATCCAGGGTTCTCTCCAGAGCCTCTATATCGTTATAGGGCAGTGCCTGAAAGCCGGGGACCAGGGGACGGAAGGGGTCCTGGTAGGCAGGAGTAGGAGTTGCCGAAAGGGCCCCCATGGTTCTTCCATGAAAAGCGCCGGAGAAACTGGCGATCCGGTGGTGTCCTTCGCCTCTGGTACGCAGGGCGTACAGGCGCGCGAACTTCAGTGCCGCCTCCACCGCCTCGGTGCCGGAATTTCCGAAGTAGACGGCATCGAAATTGCCCAGATGCATCAGACGTCCCGCACACTGGATTGCCGCTTCGGTGGTGTAGAGATTGGATACGTGAATGATCTTCTTCATCTGTTCCGCAGCAATCTCCGCCAGATCTTCCCTGCCGTGTCCGAGGGCATTGACGGCAATTCCTGACCCGAAATCCAGGTAACGCCTGCCGTCGGCATCAAAAAGCCAGCAGCCCTCGCCGTGATCAAGCAGAAGCAGGGTGCGGGCATAGTTATTTGCAAAGGGCGGATTGTGAACAAGCCTGAAGGTCTTGTTTTTCTGGTAATCCTGTTTGTACATGGTTTTCTCTCCTTGGACCTTTTAATGAACTAGTGCAGACGCAGGTGGGTTCCTGAACCCTGCAGGAGCGACTGCAGGTCTCCCTCTTTGTCGCAGCCTCCGATTATTATCTCCCCTATCCCCCGGGAGAGACCCCGGAAGGAGGAGCGTACCTTGGGGATCATACCGCCTGCGATCTCCCCTGAGGTGATCTTTTTCTCCGCTTCTTCAGGTCCGAGAACCGGAACGACCTGCTTATCCAGAAGGATTCCCGGAACATCGGAGAGGTAAACCAGCCGGGCGGCACTGACGCCGGCGGCGATCTCCAGGGCAGCCTCGTCGGCGTTGATATTCAGGGCCTCGCCGCTGCTGTCCATGGCCACGGATGAACAGACCGGCATGTATCCCCCCTGTATCAGGTCTGTAATCAGCGTTCCGTCGGTACTGACGATCCTGCCGGTACGGCTCCGGGGCGCGGCAGCTTCCGCAATGAGCATCCCGGCATCACAGCCGGAGAGTCCCACGGCCCGCATTCCCCGGACTGCAAGGGAGCGGACGAGCAGGGTATTCATTCTGCCCGCCAGGACCATCTCGACAACGGCCATCTCTTCTTCGCTGGTACTTCGCAGTCCGTCGACAAATACCGGTTCCAGGCCGAAGATCCGGGATATCCGGCTTACCTCGCTGCCTCCTCCGTGAATCACCGCCACCGGGGTCTGCCGGCTTATCTTCTCCAGCTCTCCGCAGAGTACCTTCAGGCTTTCCGGGTCCGCCAGGGGGCGTCCGCCGATCTTGATAATACAGATCTCCGCCATGGCTACACCATTCCCGACAGGGCAAGGCCCGCTGCAGCATCAAAGCCCAGGCGGATGTTCATGTTCTGTACCGCCTGGCCGGAAGCGCCCTTTACCAGGTTGTCGATACAGGAGAAAAGGTAAAGCCGGTCCTCCTGAAGCCGAAAGGCTATATCGCAGCGGTTCGAACCCCATACCTCCCGGGTCTGGGGCAGCCTGCCTTCCAGGAGCCGGATAAAGGGCTTCCCTGCATAGGCCTCATCGTAAGCCTTCCGGATTGCGTCCTCCGTTAGCCCCGGTTTTATGGTCAGGGTTGTCGTTACCGCCATTCCCCGGCGCAAAGGGGCCAGATGGGGGGTAAAATAGAGCTCTCCGCCAAGTCTGTTCACCCTGAGCTGGTCGGTCATCTCCGCCCAGTGGCGATGACTCCTTCCCGGACTGTAGGCCCCGGCATTCTCGCTCCGTTCGCAGAAGAGGTAATTCTCCTGGCTCTTTTTTCCCGCCCCGGATATTCCGGAGATTGCGTTTACGATAACCGGCCCTTCGGCGAGATTCCCTTTCAGAACAGGCAGCAGAGGGAGCAGGGTTGCCGTGGGATAGCAGCCGGGATTGGCGATGAGGTCCGCCTTCCTTATTTCATCTTCGTAGATCTCGCAGAGACCGTAGACCGGGGGTACCGCTGCCTCGGGAGCCGGCGCACCGTAGGCGGAGGCGAAGAGCTGTCTGTCCGTAAGGCGGAAATCCGCGGAAAGATCGATGACCAGGCTTTTCCCGATAAAGGGGGCGCATACCCTGGCCGAAGCCAAGTGGGGAAGCCCTGCAAAGACCACATCCGGTTTATGAGCGCTCATCTCTTCCAGGCTGAGGTATTCGGAACTGACGAGCTTGTCGGTCTCCGCAAAACCGTTGTCCCCGGCCTGAATCGCTGTTCCGGCCTTCGATGAGGATACGGGCAGGATTTTTTCCACTCCGGGGTGACCGGCGAGAAGTCTGGCGAGTAACATTCCGGTATATCCGGTTGACCCGAGTATAGCTGCTTTCATAGTCTGTGCTTCCTTTACAGTTCGAGGTCAGGCATAAAACTGCTTAAAAGGTTTATAAGGTCTTCGGGGCTGTTCTCTTCTTTCAATACGAGAAAGATCGTGTCGTCCCCGGCGATTGTTCCGAGAATACAGTCCAGGTTGAACCTGTCGATGGCGAAGGCTACGCTGTCCGCGTGGCCCTGGAGGGTTTTGATGACTCCGATTTTGCCGGAGAAGTCCAGGGACAGAAATCCCCTCTGCAGGTCCTGGATGTAGGTGCGCTGGATATCCGGAGGTACGTCTGATTCAGGAAGTGTATAATAGTAGCCGTTCCAGCCGTCGGAGACCTTTCCCACCTTGAGGAGTTTCAGATCCCTGGAAAGGGTGGCCTGGGTAACACTGATTCCCTGTTTTTCCAGTTCCCCAAGGAGGCCCTCCTGGCTGGATATGCGATTCTCTTTGATAATTCGCATGATTAATCGAAGTCTGTCATCCCGCAGTTTCATTCCATATATCTCGCTGTATATTTATTCCGTATAGGCGTATAAAATTGCATAAAAATAGAATTCTTGCAAGCAGAAAGGGCTAAATTCCTGAAAAACTGACATTTTTTGCATATACAGCCGATATGGATACTATGGGTGAGCGAAACCGGGATGCCCGTATAATGATTACTCTTCGTGAGGACGAGATGGAGGCCCTGGGAACCCTGTATCCCGCTCTGGGTGAAGGGCGGCCTCTGGGAGTGGAAGATATCCAGGGGGAGCTTGAAGCCGCCGGCGTCGTTGCGGGCATTCTGCAGGAAACACTGAAACAGCTGCCGGACAAAACGGATCCTGCAGGAAAAGCTGTCTCCTGTGTGCTGGCCCGGGGAACCCCGGCGGAGGACGCCGACCCCGCCTATCTCAAACTGTCCCAGAAACTTTTTGATCTCAGACTCTACGGAAAAGAGAAGGGCGGTCGGGTCGACTTTCGGGAAGCCCGCCCCTTTGTGGTTGTCCGGAAAGGTGAAGCCCTGGGGAGGTATCTGCCCCCTGGTCCGGGAACGCCGGGGATTACTGTGACGGGGAGGATTCTTGAACCGGGGATAAAAAAACGTATTCCCTTTGAACCCGGAGAGAACACCTTTCGCGAAGGCGATTATATCCGCGCCGCAATCTCCGGACGCTTTGTGCTCCAGAGGCTGCGCTTCTCTGTAAGCGAGGTGCTTGAGCTCGGGGGAGTCGATTTTCACAGCGGTAATATCCGCTATCCCGGGGATGTAATCCTTAGGGGTGAGATCTGCGACGGGTTCAGCCTCAGCTGCGGAGGTGATCTCCACTCGGCGGTCCCCCTGGACGCGACAGAGGTCAAGGTAAAGGGAGATCTCAGCGTAGAGGGGGGGATTATTGGTAGGGAACCAGGAATACTCAAGGTCGGGGGTGCTGTGCAGGCCCGGTTTATCGAAAACCTGGAGCTGGAATGCCGCGGTTCGATACGGCTGGATGGGGTAATCCTGCAGAGCAGAATCTCCACCCTGGGCTTTCTCCAGTGCGGAGAAAAGGGGCGCATCTTCAATTCCACCGTGCAGGCTGTGGAGGGCATAGAGACCTGGCAGCTCGGCCATCCCGCCGGCAGGAAAACCCTGGTACGCTGCGGTTCCGACTTTCGAAAGCTGAAACTCTACGGGGAGCTTAAAAGTAGAGAAGATGATCTTCAGCGTCAGCTTGGAAAAAGACCTTCGGAAGCAGATGCTGAGACCCTGCTGCAACTGCGCCGGGAACTTGAAGAGCTGCGGGATTCCGCCGCAGCTCTTCTGCGGGAACTGAACCCCCGTCCCGACGCCCGTGTTACCGTAAGGGATACGATATATCCCGGGGTCACCATTGAGATCTGCCAGGTGCTGTACCGGGTGGAGACCGCCATTCCCCGGGGAAGCTTTTACCTGGACCCTGAATCCGGAGAGATTAAGGTGACCGGGACCTGAATTGCGTGCACCTCCTAAAACTGATATGATGTGACCTTTGTCAAGGTTTATTTTTCTTTCACGAAACAAAA
>NZ_MWQY01000028.1 GCF_002087085.1 Marispirochaeta aestuarii
GTCTGATACTGATTTAATGCAGGGTCCTCGCTGGTTTGTGAGAAATGCGGGCTAATTCGGGATGCTTGTATTCAATCCTATATTCTGATGTGCGTCCGGCATTCCGTTTTGATAATTCACTTTTTAGCAATAATGTATTTTCATCGTCGACAATATCAAAAATATAAAAACCAATCTTATTGATAGGAATACCTAGAATTTTAGAAGCAGATTGATTGATAAAAACGACTTTTCCCTTTGAATTAAGGATTATCATACCTTCTTTCATATTATCTACAACTTTCTGATATTTCGCCTTTGATTGCTCAATTATTTTGAGAGTTTGCTTATTTTTTATGATAACGTACAATAACTTGCGCAAATTGAATTGAGATAAAAAAAGTCCTCAATCTGACGATTGATTAAGTACCACCAAAACCAAGTCAGAAAGAGGACTATATGAACAGTAAGATTATCGAGATAAATGAGGAAGAAGTCAAAAATCATTTGGGAGAATTTGTACGGGAAACAGTCGAAGAGACGTTGAATGCTATGTTAGATGCTGAAGCTGAGCAATTGCTCAATGCCCAGAAGCATGAGAGAAGCGCTGAACGGAAGGGATATCGTGCCGGCCATTATGACCGAAAACTGTTGACCAAAGCCGGCGAAGTTACCCTTCAGATGCCGAAGCTAAAAAAGGTCACCTTCGAAACAGCCATCATTGAACGTTACAAGCGCCGAGAGATTTCCGTTGAGGAAGCGATGGTGGAAATGTACTTAGCAGGAGTGTCAGTACGGAGAGTCGAAGACATCACGGAAGCACTCTGGGGAGCAAAGGTGTCACCGGGAACGATCAGTAATCTTAACAAGAAAATATACGAGGAGATCGAGAAATGGCGAAAGATGCCACTCAAGAGTCATTACTCTTATGTGTATCTCGACGGAATCTGGATGAAGCGTTCCTGGGCTGGTGAAGTACGCAATGTCTCTGTTCTGGTTGCAATAGGAGTCAATGAGGAGGGATTCCGGGAGATTATCGGGGTTGCTGAAGGAACCAAGGAGGATAAGGACAGCTGGCAACGGTTCCTGCGGTATCTCAAGGAGCGAGGCCTGGAGACTGTTGACATGTTCATCTCTGACAAATCCCTAGGTCTGGTTGAGTCGATACCAGAGTTTTATCCCGAGGCACGTTGGCAGCGCTGTGTTGTGCACTTCTACCGGAATGTCTTCAGCTTTGTTCCTCATGGCAAAGTGAAAGAAGTCGCGACAATGCTGAAGGCTATCCACGCCCAGGAAAATAAAGAAGAGGCTGTACGGAAAAAGGACCTCATTGTCCAGAAGCTGACAGACATGAAACTTCATAAAGCAGCTGCTTTGGTTCGGGAAGGATCCATCGAGACCTTTTCGTATTATCATTTCCCGGTGGAGCACTGGAAGCGTATCAGGACTAATAATGGTCTTGAGAGAATCATGCGAGAGATCAGAAGGAGGACCAGAGTAATAGGTTCATTTCCGGATGGAGAATCTGCCCTGATGCTGGTCGCGGCCCGGCTGCGTCACATCTCAGGCTCAACCTGGAGTGAACGGAAATATTTGAATATGGACCTGATGATTGATTTCGATCAAGAGGAGCAAGTCTCATAAGTAAATTCTTCAGATTGAGGCATAAAGAATTTGCGCAAGATTATTGACACTACCTTTTTTATCAGTAGGTCCTTAAATGAACCTATTATATAGGCAATGGAACAATTGAGCGCAATACTGATGGATAGTAAAAAAAATGGATTGGCGGTTACCACAATCATATACTTGTCAGCAATTGTCGGAAATACAATTAGTATCGATACAAACCCAATGATTAAACCTGCGAGAGTATAGAGAAATGCAAACAGAACTGAAGGGATTGCTATAAACAACATATGAGCAGGAGAAAAAACATCTATTTGTATAATGAGGAAAATTCCAACCAGATAGAGAGTAGAAAATATTACAAATAGTATTTTCTTATATTTATCTACGGTATCTATTAAACAAATCACCATCCATCTCCGTCTGACTTAATTCATCTTGTTCTGAGAGTTACCTATCGATACTTCCGTTTTATCCTAGTATCGTCACCCGAATCGGACCGGGTAAGAAGAAATTTGTAAAATCAAAGTGGGTTGATGAATAGGTTCTGCGATTTTCTGTATATTCTTGCTCCGGCAGTAGAATTCAATTTTATCGGATAAGATTCATCTGAATACAACAGGTTTATTGATCTACACAAAAGACCAGACGGTGGCCGTAAAAACGGAGATACAAATGTATGAACTGTGTTCCCGTATTCATCTCTGACCCATCCTAAACGGTGAAGACAACCGGAATCTACCACGGGAGATTGAACTATGTCACTATCTTGCGCATTAGAAACGTATTGATCTCAATAGGGATTAAGATCCCCGTAATATAAATTATGCTCTATTGGCAATACAATTGTGAACTTTAATCCATAGTTACTATCCACCTGTATAGTTCCTCCTAGTCCACTTACCACCCGGGTGATAATGAGAAGACCTGTCCTTGCTGAAAGGTCTTCGATGCTATGAATTGTATGCAGAGCCTCTCCGTTGTCTCGATAAACTATATAAAGGTCCCTATTTTTTAAGAAAACATCAATATTTATAACAATGTTCGAATCTCTTGGTACAGCATGCTTCAGACTATTATTTATCAGCTCTACCAGGACTAAACCAATTTCCAGTGCCGGCTTTGTATCCAGGCGTAGGCCTTCAACGGTAGAATTAATTGTAACCTCAGGTTCTATCCGCATGGTATTTTGGAATAGATTGTCAAAATAGTACGATAGCTCGACAAATCTATAGGCACCTTCAGTATACAGTGCCTCATGAAGATACATGATTGCATCAACCTTCGCTCTCAGATCGTCAAGAATATGATTTTGGGGACTATTGTCATGTTTTTTTTCAAGGTTGATGATCGAGCTGAGGATGATCAAATTATTCTTAATGCGATGATTAGATTCCTTGAGCAACAATTTATCGAGCTGGCTTAATCTCTGAAGCCGTTTTATGTTGAAATGCAGGAGATATGCGATTCCCATTGGAAAGATATGGAAGAAAGTAGTGGATAATGCTAGAGATACAAGGAGATCCTTCTGATAGTACAGAAAGGAGAACGTTATAACATTGATCAATGAAACGAGTGCATAGCTATGGAGTAAAACAATCCATCGTACAGTAAGTCCAGACAGAAATGCAAAAAACACCAAAATCGTTAAGAATAGATCAGCATCATAGGGAAGATGTTCGTTGATACCAGGAAAGAGGATCATCCTGCACTGCAATAGTATTCCCAATACAGTGACCTCCAATAAAACCCCCGCGTCATACTTACCCTTAAGTATCAGAAGGAATGACCCTAATGAAATCCCTGCCCATAAACTTGTAACAGGTAAAACCATAAAATCTGCTCTTGCAAGAGAAAAGGACATGTAAATTATTGTCGTTAGAAAAAATACTAATGCCAGCGACAAACAGGCTTCAATTCGTCGCTTGTCAATTTCGTCAATATCCGCATAAGAGGAAAAGACATTTCGCGCCAGATCATTCCAGATACTACCTAATTTCACTTTTGCCTCCCAGCATAAAACCGTGCGTTTTATACACAGAGATTAATTTTAACACATTTTATCTAATGTATCTATTATCTTTTTTCTGTATATTTCTCTGATTTTCAAAAATGGGACGCTTTTTTTCTCTTGTGTTCTACAGGGGCAATAAACATTACTGCATCGCGATTACGATGTACGGAATGAGATTGGGAAAGTAATGGCATATTATTTTTTGAAGAAGATCTACCTGGTTAATCGACAGATAGCTATTCCAGTTTGAATCGATCGATTTTTTTGCGAAGAGTTTCAATGCTCTCCTTGTTGGTACGGCTTATGTCGTTAACATGATTAACTGCTTTGTTTATCTGCTCCGATCCGCTTGCCATCTCAATCATGCTTGAAGCTATCTGATCAGCAATGTTATCAAGAATTTGTAATTTTTCTCCCACACCTGTTACCCCCTCCCTGATATAATTGGAGGCCTCCTTGACGTTAGAAGTTATTTCGTTGATCTGTTCAATAGCCTCGAGAATCTGGGTTCCTCCTGTATTCTGTTCAGCCATCGCCCTCATTATTACTGATTCCTGATCATGTACAATATCAGTTAAATCGACAACTTTCTCGAACTTTCTTTGCGCTTCCATAGACGTCTGACTTACCATCTCTATAGATTCTTTAACGGAATTTAGCATACGGATTATTGCTTTCCCCTGTTGATCAGACTGCTCTGAGAGTTTACGGATCTCGTCTGCTACAACTGCGAATCCTTTACCTGCTTCTCCGGCGTGAGCGGCTTCAATCGCAGCATTCATAGAAAGAAGGTTTGTCTGGTTGGCAATATTCTGAATTATTTCGCCGGCTTCTATAAGGGTTTCCGAATTGTTTTCAATTTTCTGTATCAGCGAGGCTACACCATCCATTTCGTATTTGCCGTTTTCTGCGGCATCCTTAAGTTCGGAGACTGAACGATCGTTTTTCTCCAGAATACCTGTGACGGATGTAATGTTCGCGACCATCTCTTCTATTGATGAAGACGATTCAATAACGTTTGCAGATTGTTCTTCAATCAGGGAGTTGAGATTGGCAATGCTTTCAGCAATCAGTTTAAAGGTTTCATGTGCTTCGCTTACCCTGTCGGATTGTAGTGCAGTCTGGCTTTTCACGCCGTTAACATTGGCAGCGATCTGGGTGATAGACGCTGCGGTTTGAATCATGCTTGATGAAAGTTCTGACCCGATCTCATTCATCGCGATTGTTTCCCGCCTGAATGCGCCGACCATCTCGGCTATTGAGGATATGGTCAGATTAAAATATCTGGATAGTTGACCTATTTCATCTTTACTCCGGCTGTTGAGCCGCCGGGTAAGATCTCCTTCTCCTTCAGATATGTCCTGAAGTGCAGTCACTGCCCGACGAAGAGGAACAGTGATGGATGTGCTTACAAACAGAAGTATTAGAATAAACAGGAAGGTTCCGGATATAAAGATCGATATTATTATTTTTGCGAACCCGAGAGCGTTTGCGTAGAGTTCATGCGAAGGTACGACTGTTCCGTAAAACCAGTTTGTCTCAGTTCGACCAATGGAAAAAGGTACGTTAGTTTTTGTTGTCATTGATTCAAGTGATTCGGACCAGGCTTCACCGGAAGTAGCCTCTCCCCCTTTGATGGAATTAATCAGCGCCTGACCTGTATCCTTAACAAACTCACCAATAATTTTACCTATCCGATCGCGATCGGGATGTGTTACCACAAGCCCTTCTGCTGAGACAAGGCGTCCGAAGCCAGTGTCGAAAAAGACAAGGTCGGACAGATGAGATTGAAGATGATCGAGGGAGAGATTAATCCCCACAATACCTGCAACTCGATTGGCATTATCGTATATCGGTACGGAAAGACTCGTCAGCCATCTCGGCTTTCCTTTAAGCTCATATATGTAGGGTTCCGCGGCGGCTTCTTTTTTGTTGTTTAGCGGGACCAGGTAGTAGTTCCCCTCTCCCGGCTGTGTGTACCCCGTCAGTGGCTCATATTCAATTCTACCGGAATCGGATCTGTACCAGTACGGTATAAAACGCCCCGTTTCGTCGTAGCCTGGTAATCCTTTGTAGAATGAGTCGCTTGCGTCCAGGGTGTTTTCTTCCCAGCAGGTCCATGCCCCTTGAAAGTCTTCGTTCTTTTCGACAACCGTTTTAAGTATTCCCGAAAACAACGTTCGCCTTTCTTCAACCGGAATATTTTCCCAGGTGGAGAATACGCTCGCGAGGGTTCTGGCGGTTTCCAGAGCAGTTTCCATTTCAAGTTTGGCGATATTAGCTTTCTCTGCTGCGAGGGATTCCATGTATAACAGGGCGCTTTTTTTGTCGTTGTTATATACCAGGGTCGTCATTACAGTCGCGGTCAGTGTAAACACAACTATTACGGATAGGGAAAGAAGGATGGTAAGCTTGTTTCTCAGATTCCAGAATGACCTGCGTTGTCCCGCTTTATGCTGTACGAATACCATATTAATCCTTAATAATAATCATTATGATCTGCAGCAGTATAATCGGTGTACATATTTAACGCAAGATCCTCTGCACTGTTAAATCGGAAATAACTTCCGAGATTCTTTGCCTGAAACAGGTAAACATGATATCGTTTCTTGTCTGTATCTTCGCTGGGGAAATCAAATTACCTACTAACCATTCGTTCATGCCCCGTTCTTTAAAAAGCGGTAGATCTCGTCAGGTTCCGGGGGGCAGCCCTTTGCAAAGGAATCGGCTCCCTTGAGGCAGATGCCGACACCGATTCCGGAGACCCGTGTATCCCGGTAGCCCTGGCCGATGTGAACCGGGCTGTGCGGCAGATTATCCTCCTTTTCCAGGAAGGAGAGGGCCCGCATGAGGGAGGCGTAGCAGGCGCTGCAGGCGCCTTTCTCGTTTATGTGCTCCTTGAGGCGCCAGGCGGGTACGCTGCGCTGGATTCCTTCCACCGCTTCTCCCTTGTTCAGGTAGCGGAGCCCCGTATCGTCGGAAAGGAGGCTCCCGATTCCCAGCTCAGCCGCCTTACCAATATAGGCCACCTCCTCCGGCTGAAGCCCCAGGAGCCCTGCGGCGTAGGAGTCGATGAGAACCGGATCGATCCCGGCAAAAAAGATGTTCATGGGGACGGGGTTTCCTCCCTCCTCGTAGTCGGGGTCTCCTTCAAGGCCGTCCACCAGGATCAGGTCTGCCCGGATTATCTCGTTAAGGTCCGCAATGGGCTGGTGAAGCCCCATTCTGTGGTAGCGGCGCTTTTCGCTGTCGGGAATACAGCCCTTCATGTTTTTCAGGGCGCAGGTCAGCAGGGTCTGACAGTGGCCCTTCAGGACGGGCATATTGATCAGCCGGTCCAGCTGAAGGATGGAGCTGCAGATCCGGTATTCGCCCCTGCTGGCCTCCATTTCAACGGAGGAGTCCTTCTGCAGGTCCACCAGGGGAACACCGTATTTTTCGGATAGTTTTGTATATCCGCAGACCTTGAAGGCCCGCCGGGTGCTGTCTCCCACCCAGGATCCCTCCAGAATCTGGAGACGGCGGAAGCCCTGTTCCTGTAAAAAGGAGATTACCCCCGCCACAAAGGCTGGATGGGTCGTCGCACCGGAGGAGGCCTTTTTGGCCACCACCAGATTGGGCTTGAGGCCGATCAGCTCTTCCCTGTCCCAGTTCTGCCACTGCCGGGACTGGCGTATCAGTTCCCGGCCCGCTTCGAAGGGATCGGTGCCGAACCAGTGTAGAATCTCGTTTTCCCGCATAGCTGTAACTCCTTGCTTCCAGTGTACAGAGGATGCTTTTTTCCGTCCACCGGGGGCTGTTCTTTCCCCTGGAATTGTCCTATTATCTGCTTCGTTATGAGTACCGGCCAATCCCCCGCTGTTCCCACCCGCTTTCCTCTGGGTTCCACCCTGCTGGTGGTAAACGTGTTTTTCATGACCTTTGTCGCCCGTGCCATCCTCTCACCCCTGCTTTTGACAGTCCAGGAGGAGATGGGACTGTCCCATGCTGAAGGGGGCGGGCTTTTTCTGGTAATTTCCGCAGGCCTGATGACCAGCATGCTCCTGTCCGGTTTTATTCTCAAATTCATCACCCACCATGTGAACATAGCCCTTGCGGCGTGTCTTTCCGGCTCCGCCCTGTATCTGCTCTCCATGGCAAAGGATCCCGCTCTCTTCCGGCTGGGGCTCTTTTTTCTGGGTGCGGCCTCGGGGCTCTATCTTCCTTCCGGCGTCGTAACGATCACCGAGATAGTCCCTGCCCGTCAGCGGGGTATGGGGATCGCCTTTCACGAGGTGGGGCCGATCCTGGGCTTCGCTTCTGCGCCGTTTTTCGCTGAGTTGGCCCTCCGTTTCGCCGACTGGCGCAGCTTTCTGCTTATTCTGGGGACGGTGACCATCAGTTCCGGTATTATCTATGCCCGGTTTGGAAGGGGAGGAAGCTTTCATGGTACTCCGCCCCTCTGGTCCGAACTGGCCCTCATCATCCGGCAGCGGGATTTCTGGATTATCGCCTTCTTTTTTATTCTGGCCCTGGGAGCCGAGGCCGGAATATACTCCATGCTTCCCAGTTATCTGATTGTGGAGAAGGGGATTGACCGGGCTTTCGTGAACTCCATGGTCGGTACGTCCCGTCTGACCGCCCTCCTGATGATCTTTACCTCCGGCTACCTGGCCGACCGTTTCGGATACAAGCGGGTAATTGCGGCCGTGCTGCTGAGCTGCGGGACGGTCACCGCCGTCCTCGGTATTGCAACCGGGGTTCCCCTGATCGCCGCGGTGTATCTTCAGCCCATGCTGGTGTGCGCATTCTTTCCGGCGGGGTTTATCGCCATGTCGGGGGTCAGCGGTTCCCGTCAGCGAAACCTTCCCGTTTCCCTGACCATTCCCCTTGCGTATCTCTTCGGAGGCGGGATGATCCCGGCGCTTATCGGGCGCCTGGCTGAGCAGGGGGCCTTCGGCGCAGGATTCGTTTTCGCGGGAATACTTATGGCAACGGGGGCAGTGCTCGTACCCTTTATGAAGACCCAGGTACGATAATTCCCGGACTGCTCTGAAAATACCACGTTTTCAGAGGTATACCCTCTTTTTTTTCACCCTCTAAAAGTCATAACGATTCCTAAAAACCGCAGTTGACATAATCAGGCCTTAGCACCAATACTGTAGGGAGACCTATTATCAGGAGGAAAAAGATATGCCGGATTTTGGAAATCCCTTCAGTGGAAATGCAAACGACAGGAAGCTGACACCCGATGAGCTTGTAAGGTCCATTCGCTTTATGGTAGCTGCGGAGTACGAGGCAATACAGCTGTATCAGCAGCTTGCCGATTCAACGGACAACGAGCTGGCGAAAAAGGTATTGAACGATATAGCCGATGAAGAAAAGGTCCATGCCGGAGAGTTTCTGCGCCTGCTGCAGGAACTGGATCCCAAAGAAATGGACTTTTACAGGGAAGGAGCCCAGGAGGTGGAGGAGGAGTTTCTGGGAAAAGCCGCTGGAAAATCCGAAGGCGGCGGAAATGCTTCCGGTGGTCTGGGCATCGGCAGTCTGAAAAAATAACGAAAAGAGGTAATTGTATGAGTATTCTTAAACGCAGTCTTGCCCCCATAACTGATGCCGCCTGGGAAGAGATTGATACCCTTGCCAGGGAAACCCTGACAGCCAATCTGTCCGCCCGGCGCTTTGTCGATGTTTCCGGTCCCCATGGACTGAGCTTTACAAGTGTCGACCTGGGACGGCTGGAGCTGGTTCAGGACTCGAAGGATGGAGACCTGGGATACGGTACCTACAAAGTCCAGCCCCTGGTGGAAGCCCGGATTGGGTTTACCCTCAACATCTGGGAACTGGATAATATTGAACGGGGTGCCAGGGACATCGAAATGGATTCCCTTGTTGCAGCCGCCGCAAAGATGGCTGCTTTCGAAGAGAACGCTATATACAACGGCCTGAAGGCCGGCGGAATTACCGGCTTAAAGGAAGCCGCCTCGGGAGAAACTGTACCTATCAAGATGAACAATGATTCGGTCATCGATTCCCTTGCGGAGGCCCAGGAACGGATGCAGGCCGCAGGTGTCGAAGGGGGGGCTGATCTTATTGTAAGCCCCGACCTCTGGAAATTCCTGAACCGCGTAAGCCCGGGGGGATCCCTGAAGAAACTGGTTGAGCGACAGATCGAGGGTTCGGTTATCCGTTCGGAGCAACTGGACGGGGCGCTGCTTTACGCCAACAGGGGCGGAGATGCCGAACTGATTCTTGGACAGGATATCTCCGTGGGATACCACAACCACACGGCCCGGGATGTTTCCCTCTTCTTTACCGAGTCCTTCACCTTCCGGATTCTGACACCGGAAGCCCTGGTCTGCTTTTCCCTGTAAAACCGTGCAGCGAATAACCCGGGAGTCGACATGAAATATATTTCCATCAAAGGGCCCTATGAGGTTGAAATCAAGGAAAATGAGCTGCCGGAACCGAAGAAGGGTGAAGCCCTCCTGAAGATGCTCTATGGAGGTATCTGCGGTACCGATTTGAGTATTTATCGGGGAAAATTCGCCTACGGTTCCTATCCCAGAATTCCCGGACACGAGTTTTCCGCCGAGATCGTACAAATCGGCGAGAATGACCTTGGGCTCGAGGAGGGAATGATTGTTACCGCCAACCCCTACATGAACTGCGGCAGCTGCTACTCCTGTCAGAGGGGACTTGTCAACTGCTGCATGCACAATGAGACCATGGGGGCTCAAAGGGACGGCGCATACGGAGAGTATTTCGTCATGCCCGTGGATCGGATCTACCACGGCAAAGGGCTCCCCGCCAAAACCCTTGCCCTCATCGAACCCCTGTGCATCAGTTTTCATGGTGCCCGGAGGGCATCCATCAAGCCCGGGGAGAAGGTGCTGGTTATAGGTTCCGGAACCATAGGCATACTGGCTGCTCTATCGGCCAGGTACTTCGGGGCGGAGGTTTATATAAGCGACATTGCCCCGGAAAGACTCAAGTATGCCGAAACCCTCGGGGTGAACGGGACTGTTCTGAACGACAGTGAACATGCCCTTGCTGACGCGGTTGAAAACATTACCGGCGGGAACGGCTTCGATGTCGCCATTGAAGCGGTGGGCCTGGCGGCTACCTTTCAGTTCTGCATCGATGCGGCGGCCTTTGGCGGACGGGTCGTCCTGATCGGCATAAGCAGACAGCATCTGGACTTTGATTTTACGCTAATCCAGAAAAAGGAGCTGAATGTATACGGCTCCCGGAATGCCCTGAAGGAGGAGTTCATGACTCTTATCGATCTTGTTCAGGCGGGGAAGATCGATGTTGAGAAGGTCATCTCGAAGGTCTATCCTTTTCAGCGGGCTGCCGAGGCTTTGACTGAGCTCGATAAAAACGGTGGGGCCCTGTTAAAGGTACTCCTGGAGTTTTAACGCCGCCCTTGCGACGCCGGCTCGTACTCTTCCCGTTCCATCGGCAGTAGAGCCAGTTCCCCGAGGATTCTCTCATCCAGATCCGGAGCCTCCTCCAGGAGCTCCGGGTTCTGCACAAAGCTTTTGAACAGCTGAAGTGCCTTTGCCGCGTAGACACCCTCTGATATGCGGTCGTCCATGGTATATTTGATCCTGATTACCAGCCTGGTAACGGGCTTGCCCTTATCGTCAAGAACAAGGGCCCTGTGCATGCGGCCGATTACCATGAATACCGAGGCGTTTCCCCATTCGTACAGGTGATGATACGCCGCATCCAGTCCCACACTTCCAAGGTTTGCCACATACAGGCTGGTATACAGGGGATCTATCTCGATCATTCCCTTCGGAGCTATACCGAAGTAGTCGAGAAATCGGAATATCTTGACAACGCCGTTAACGATAAACCTGGGCATCTTCGCAAAAAAATCCACTTCGTGATCGCTGATATTGCCCTCCCAGTCCCGGGCTTCGGTGACGTCCCGGTTGACCCTGCGGCGTACATCCTCCAGGGTATCGAAGGGAGAAAAGCTTATCTTGGCATTGGTTTCCGGCCCGTCGTCTCCCATATCCTTCTTTACGATAAAGGAGATCTGCAGCCGGTTGCGCTGGTAGATCCTCTGTCCGGAGACGAAACGGTTCAGCTGGGGACGGAGGGATATGGTCCTGACCGCCGCCGCCAGAAGAACATGAAAAAGGGATATCCGCTCTTCCGGTCCCCTCGAACGGTTCCGCCGTTTGAGGAACTCCCTGGTGCTCTCCACCTCAAGGGTCTGGGAAAAGTAGATGGCCGACTCGTTCCGTTTCCGCATAACAAAGGGATTGATTATCCGGAAGGACGGGAGCCCTCTTATGAGGACTCCGTCATATCGTTTTCGCGTTCCCATGGGAAAATAATATCATGGAATGCAGTAAAGGGGGGTACTATGTTTTCGATATCAATCTTTTGTACCAGACATTCATCGACTCGATGCCTGTGGAGATGCGGGTATTTTTCACCAGGGTACCGGCATACTTGTAGCCGGAACGCTTGAAAACGGTATTCATACCCATGGAATCGAGGCGGGCGATTGTATAGGCCGTGGGAAGCCCCTTCTGTATGGCCGCCTGCTCAAGTACCCGCAGCAGCTTGACTCCCAGGCGCTGACCCCGGTATTTGGGAAGGACGGCGAAATCGGTCATTTCGGCGGCTCCGGCACTGTGGTTGATCTCGGCGGAGGCCAGGGCAATCAGTTTTTTCCCGTCCCGGATACCGTAGTAGAGGGTCTTGGTGCCCATGTTCTCCATGAGAAAATCGGGATCATCGATGGGAAAAGGGTAATCCGGAAAAATCTCGCCGTAGAGCCTGGCCATTTCCGGGATATCAGCCTCCTTCATTCTGCTGAACTGAAGATTTCTTCCCAGTCGTCCGGGGAGAATCGGCCGGTAGAAGCTCATTACCCGGCGAAACTGTTCCACCTTCTTTTTCGGAGGAGCATCCCGTTCTTCATCGAAGAATTTCCCCATAAAGAGGCCGTCCTCGGTCCCGTCAAAGAATCCCGGTATCCGTGCCTCCTCCCGGTATCCGTTGTCCGTAAAAGCGGACCCGCAGTGCTCCGGTACAATCACAAAGGATTTGGCGTAGGACTTTTCGGTACATATCTTGTCGATCTTTTCGACTATGCCGGGGTAGTCTTCCTCGGCGAGCTCCATTAAATAGAGCCGGTTGTTGTACGGTCCGTGCTGGATCCTGCTGGATCCCAATGTCTCGATTCGATCGTGTTTTATTGTATTCTGTGCCATTATTCTTCCTCCTCTCTTCGTTCTAATCTGGCATTGTCGGCGGGTATCAGGGATGATACCTCGTCCCAGTCGGCAAGCAGCTGCTCTATACCGATAGCCTGGGTTTCTATGGCGTCATCCAGCTTGAGCTGCAGATGGCAGCCGTCACACTGCCGGTCGCAGTAGGTGGCCGGATATGCCTCCGGTTCGTGGTAGACGCTGATTACCCCCTCGTAGTTTCTCAGGACCACCTTGTTGGCGGACCAGGAAATCAGGTAATTGGGCATGATGGGAATCTTGCCCCCTCCTCCCGGTGCATCTATGACGTAGGTGGGTACTGAAAAACCGCTGGTGTGGCCTATCAGGCTTTCGAGTATCTCCACTCCCTTCCCGACGGGGGTGCGGAAATGCGACAGTCCTTCCGAAAGGTCGCACTGATACAGGTAATAGGGGCGCACCCGGTTGGCCACCAGCTTGTGGACCAGGCTGCGCATTATCCGGGGGCAGTCGTTGACGTCCCGCAGCAGTACCGACTGGTTTCCCAGGGGAATACCGGCGTCGGCGAGCTTTTTCAGGGCCTCCCGGGATGAATCGGTGAGCTCCCGGGGGTGGTTGAAGTGGGTATTCAACCAGACGGGATGATACTTTTTCAGCATCTCAACCAGTTTGTCGGTAATCCGGTAGGGCAGCACCACGGGCATGCGGCTGCCGATGCGGATGACCTCCACATGGGCGATGCAACTGATCTCTTTCAGTATCCATTCCAGGTAATCATCGGAGAGCATCAGGGGATCCCCTCCGGACAGGAGAACATCCCGGATCTGGGGAGTATTGCGTATATATTCCACACCCTGCATAAGGGTCTCTCTGTCGGGAATAAAATCCTTGTCTCCCACCTTGCGCTTTCGTGTGCAGTGCCGGCAGTACATGGAGCAGACATTGCTAATATGAAACAGGACCCGGTCGGGGTATCTGTGGGTAATTCCCGGGGCCGGGCTGTCATGGTCCTCGTGCAGGGGGTCCGCGGTCTCGCATTTCTGGATGGTGAGTTCGTTCACCGAAGGAAAGGACTGCTTGAAGATCGGGTCGTTTTTATAATCACCGGTTTCAATCAGGGACAGGTAGTAGGGGGTAATGGACAGGGGAAAGCGTGCCAGGGTTTCCTGGATTTCCAGGCGCTCCATCTCGGTGAACTGTATTCCCGTAAGACGCTCAAAGGTCTGGATATCCTGAATAGAGTGTTTCAGCTGCCATTTCCAGTCCCGCCAGAGTCTCCGGTTTGCATTATTCTCTATCTTCTCGGCGATATTTTTCTGTTGTACAGTAAGCATATAATTACAGCTCCTTTGGGTTTATTCTTTGTTAAAAAAGTAGAGATTATAAGTATGGTAAGGAAATTGTTTGATTGTAATCAAATATTAATAAGGATGTGATCTCGGGCATCTGAGTACAGGATATACCTATTTCCATGCCTTGTCAACAAACTTAGTGTACAAAATAATAATGATGACAGGTCTCGTCCCGGGGAATAAAAAGCTCCCCGGTCGCTTTTCGGCAACCGGGGAGCCTGAAAATTTTCCTCTTCCGGCAGAATATGTCTATTCGGTTTTTAATTTCCCGACTTCCCTGGAGAGGATCTCGATGCTGCGATTGTTCTGCTGGGTCAGGTCGGAAATATGTACCACCGACTGATTTATCTGTACCGCTCCACTGGCCATTTCATTGATACTCTGGCTTATCTCCTCGCTTATCTGGGCCAGGCGGGTCATCTCGTTGATAACCTCGGAACTGCCGGCGCTCATTTCACCGGAGGAATCCGCCACTTTGCGGGAGATCTCCTGAATTTCCGCCAGGGCGTCCAGGACCTGTCTGCTCCCGACAACCTGTTCGTTCATGGCGCTCTTGATAAGAGCTTCCTGTTCGGAAACAAGCTTACTCAGTTCATACTGCCGGTCGAAACGCTGTCTGGCCTGGGCCAGGGAGGTTCCGATATGGTCGATCGAGTCCTTCAGGGTCGTAAGGGCGCTGCCGATGGCTGTACCCTGACTGCCCGCTTCCTCCGCCAGTTTTCGTATTTCATCCGCCACAACGGCAAAACCCTTGCCGAATTCTCCGGCGTGGGCGGCCTCGATGGCGGCATTCATGGCCAGCAGGTTGGTCTGGGAAGAGATCTTCTGAATCATTTCGCTCGCCTCTTCCAGTCCCTCCGAGTGGGCCATAACGGTGCGGGAAATCTGTGCAAGCTCCTCCATGCCCCGGCGGCCGGCTTCAGAGGCGTCCTGCAGCTCCTTCATGGACGCGGTGTTGCGTTCAAGGCTCTCGGTAACGGATTTTATGTTGGCCACCATCTCCTCTATGGACGCGGATGACTCGGTTACTTCCGAGGCCTGTTCCGACAGACTCTCGTCCAGGGATTTGATGCCCAGTGCAATGGTGGAAACCGTGGCACGGGTCTCTTCGACGCTGGCGGACTGGTTGACGATACGTTCCTTGATGCTCTCTATATTGGCGGTAATCTGATTCATCGCAGAAGCTGTCTCGGTCATGTTGGAGGCAAGGTTCACCCCGGACTCCTGCAGGGAGGAGGTTTCATGTTGTATGGATTTTACCAGACCCGTCAGCTTTTCGAAGGTTACGTTCATGTAATGAGAAAGCAGGTCGATCTCGTCTCCTCCCGTCGTCACCAGTCTCCGGGTAAGGTCGCCTTCTCCTTCCGAAATGTCCCGCAGGCCGGCGGCCGTGGCGCCGACGCGCCTGGTTATGGAGCGTATGGAAACAAGCAGGAGAGTCGCCATGGCAAACAGGACAATTACCGCGGTCACGATATTCATGATTCTCATTGCAACAAGGTCCTGGAACAATTCGGCGTGCTCGACCCGGGTGGCGAAGATCCAGCCGGTTACGGGGACTTCATGAAAGGCGGCGATGATCCGCTCTCCCTCCCAGGGATAATCCACGAGTCCGTTGCGTTCGGCAAGCATGGTCGCTCCGAAATCCTCCCCGGCAATGTTGAGCTGCATGATGTTTTCTTTTATTGGGTGGGCGATTACTGTACCTTCCGAGTCTATCATGTATCCGTAGCCGGTTTCTCCAAGCTTTACGGTATCGACAAAGTGTTCTGTAAACCGGGCCAGTTCCACCGAAGCATGGGCAACTCCGACAACTTCTCCGTCATCATACACCGGGGCGGCCACGACAAAGATCGGTTCTCCGTTTATCTGGCTGATGATGATATTGGAAATCGCCGGCCGGCCCTGCATGGCCTGCCTGAAATGAGCCCGGGTACTCAGGTTCAGTACCCCGACCTGGGCCGGATTGTTGTTGGCCCGGGCTATGCCGTTTCTGTCCAGGAGACCGACTGTGGAGAAGATCGTATAGGAATCCTTGACCTCCTTAAGGTAGGTGTTGGCAGCCCCGGTCAGTCCTGAATTACTCCCTGGTCTGAGAACCTCGGACATTATGGGAGCAGCTGCCACGGCCTGGACGTTTTTTACCCGGTCTGAAACCCATTCATTGGTCTGACTCGCCATCACCTGGGTAAGCTGTATCGTTTCGTTGTGGTGAACGTCCTCGATGATCTGGGCGGAACGCAGGTATGAGATCACCGTCAGGGCCGTCAGTCCTAGAATCATGACCAGCAGCGCCGGAATCATTACCTTTTCGCGCAGTTTCAACTTCACCTCTACTACTCCTTTTACTCCTTTTCCGGAATACTGGGGCTGAACTTCCGGTAATCCGGGACCTTGAATCCTGCGGGAAAATCCCCGGGAGAGAAGGTTTTCCAGGTCTGGTTTCTACCGAGAAAGGCGATTTTTCCCCGTACAATCAGGTCGCTTCCCTCTTTCCAGATGGCTGCTCCGTAGACCTTGGGTTCCTTGCCCTCATCATCTCCTGGATCCATTATTCTGCCCCCTGTCCACTCATCTTTCCGGCTGTTGTATTCCAGGTCCCAGAATATATCCAGTCCGGCGAAAGGAGGATTTCCCTTCAGGTAGGGGCTGCGCTTTGTCTGCTGATAGATATGGTCTTCCACAGTCCTGCCGTCATCGCCATAGATCAGCACTACCCGTCCATAGAGCATGTCGTTGTGGGTGTAGACCGCAACTACCGACTTCGGCAGACCGGTTTCGTCGTCGATGGTTTTCCAGAAACCCGTAACATCTTTTTCCGCGAAGAGCGGTGCGGCTATCAGAAGCAGCAGGATAATTGTACTCAAGATACTATATTTTCTCATTTTTACTCCTCAAAACAGATGTGTATGTAACACAAAGTACTGCCTTTTGATAGTATTGTTAATTTTGCCCTTTTTCGCAAATTTTTTCCTCGACTTGACCTGATTTGTGAGCCCTGATAGTTTTACGACCATGAGAATGACAAAGCTGTTTTCGCGGACCCTCCGGGAGACCCCGGGCAAGACTGAATCCAAAGGGCACGAGTATCTGCTCAGGGCCGGGTATATCCGCCAGAGCGCTGCGGGTATCTATACCGCCCTGCCTCTTGCGTTTCGCAGTCTGCGAAAGATAGAACAGATAATCCGGGACGAGATGAACGCCATAGGCGGTCTCGAGATGCTGATGCCCGTGGTGAATCCCGCGGAAATCTGGAAGGAGACCGGCCGCTGGTTTACCATCGATGCGGAGCTTTCCCGCTTCAAGGACCGCAATGACCGTGACATGGTCCTGGCCATGACACATGAAGAGGCGGTAACGGATATAATGCGGGACGAGATTCAGACCTATCGGCAGCTTCCCTGCATGGTGTACCATATTCAGACCAAATGGCGGGACGATCCCCGTCCCCGGGCGGGACTGATCCGGGTGCGGGAGTTCACCATGAAGGACAGCTACAGCTTTGACCGGGACTATGCAGGCCTGGAAAAGCAGTATGACGCCCATTATCACGCCTACTTCCGTATTTTCAAGCGCTGTGGCCTTCCTGTTATCGCGGTAGCCTCCGATACCGGCATGATGGGAGGAAAGGTGAGTCATGAGTACATGTACCTGAATCCCATCGGCGAGGACACCCTCATCCTCTGCAGCGACTGTGATTACAGCGCCAACCGCCAGGTCGCGGAGGTTCATAAACAGCTTTACCCGGAGGACCTGGCGGCTCTGGAAGAGGTGGAAACCCCGAACTGCGCCACCATCGAAGAACTGGCGAATTTTCTGAATATCCCCACCCGTAAAACCGCCAAAGCGGTCATGGTGATGGGACGCTTCGTTGACGAGAAGAACGAAGAGGAGACCCGGGAAAAGCTTATCCTCGCCATAATCCGGGGAGACATGGAGATCGAGGAAGCGAAACTTCAGAAAGCCAGCGGAGCCCTGAGCCTCAGGCCCGCCCACGAAGAAGAGATCCGCGCCTGCGGGCTGGTACCGGGGTATGCCTCACCGGTGGGAATCAGGGACTGCATGATAATTGTCGACGATTCCGCCGCAGGCTCCAACAACCTCGTAGGCGGCGCGAACAGGGACGGCTACCACCTGCTGAATACCAATTTCGGCCGGGATTACAGCGGCACCATCGCCGATATTGCCTCTGCCCGGGACGGAATGGCCTGTCCCAAATGCGGCAAGAAGCTCGAAGCCAAACGGGGCGTGGAGGTCGGAAACATCTTTCAGCTGGGAACCCGCTATTCGGAAAGCATGGGCTGTACCTTCCAGGATGAAAACGGCAGGGCACAGCCTGTGGTCATGGGGTCCTACGGTATCGGCGTGGGCCGTCTTCTGGCATGCCTGGCGGAGGAGTACAACGACGACAAGGGGCTCAAGCTGCCTGCTTCCGTAGCTCCCTTCCACGTGCATATAGTTAATCTGCTGAAAACCAGCGAGGAGGCGGAGAAAATCTACGCCGATCTGATTGAAGGCGGGCTGGAGGTCATCCTCGACGACCGCAAGGAGACTGCGGGGGTAAAATTCAACGACGCCGACCTCCTGGGAATGCCCCTTCGCATAACCCTGGGCAACAAGGCCCTCAAGGACGGTGAGGTGGAGTTCTCCCGCCGCGGTAATGGTGACAACTACCGGGTCCCCCTGGCGGAGGTGGTAACCGCCGCCAGGGAGGCTGTTTTCGGTTAGTATGTTCTATTCTGTTTCCGGAACAGCCCGGAGATAGACCGTCTCTTCGGGATTCAGGAAGCGGTAGTTCGGCAGGTGCTCCACCATGCTCTGGGTCAGGGCCGTATTCTTGGGGAGCACCAGGACGCCGTTCTTCAGTATCAGGTCGTTCTTCAGTACCATTCCGGCGGCAAGGTTCTTGATCTGGATGGGGATCCCGGAATCTTTGCTGTCCTTTACGGCGGCTTCCTGATCCCTGAGGATCCGGATGACCTGCGGGTCATAGATTGTCTGTACTCCCCGGGTCATCTTTTCAAGGGCCGCCGAACGTTCCATCCGTTCTTCATAGATCAGCCGTACATAATCCGCCGCGGTCCGGATAATCCGGGAGCCCAGGGGGATCTCCTCACCGCTGAGACCGCCGGGTTCTCCCTTTCCGTCGAAACGTTCGTGGTGGTGCTTTATCAGAATCGCTATTGGGCCCAGTGCCGAGAGCTTGTTCAGAAGCCTGGCCCCGTCTTCAGCGTGGTCGGCATTCAGGTGGTCTCCGCTGTTTGCCTCAAAAAGGCCTATTTCCTGCAGAAGGGCGGCGGTACGGATATTGTAGAGCTCATCCTGCTCAAGCTCCATGGCCACGGCGATCCGTTCCGCCAGGCGCGCGGCCCGTGAGGAGAATTCCTGCATATCGGGATGTACCAGACCGATCATGTGTGACAGGAGTGTGACGATGCCTCCCAGGGTCTCCTCTGCCTTAGCCTGCTCCGATTTGACGGTGGTCAAAGCCTTCTGCAGGTACGCGGTCCGCCGGGCGACCTCCTTTTTCAGGGACTCGTTCTGGGCCTTCAGCTGGGTTTCCAGCTCCCTGTTGTAGCGCTTGAGCCTTCCGTATTCCGCGGCACTGCGCACAGTGCTAATAAGGTCCCCGTCGTTCCAGGGTTTAACCAGGTAGCGGTAGACCTCTCCCTTGTTTACCGCCTTCAGAATATTCTCCGGATTTGCATAGCCGGTCAGAATGCAGCGGACCACATCGGGAAAGCGCTCTTTTACATAGTGAACAAACTGGCTCCCTGCTATCTTGGGCATCTTTTCGTCGGAGATCAGAACATCCACCTCGCGGGTCGCCAGAATCCCGGCCCCCTCCTCGGCGCTCAGGGCGGTCAGGATCTCGAACTCGGGGTAATCGAAGAACAGCCGCTTCAGGGACTGGAGAATGTTGTACTCGTCGTCGACAAACAGGATTGTATAGGAACTCATAAATAAATATTACAATTTGTGTTAAGAAAAGATCAAGTGCTATTTACAATAAATCTATTTTCTCCATATATTGTATACATGAGCATTCTATATCTCTGGGCAGTTCCTGGATTGTGCCTGGTTTTCATATTATCTGTTATTCTGTTCAGAACCTGCAGACGTAAAAAGAGATCCCTCAAGGATACCAGCGAACTTCTGGCAGAAGGCATGCTGGATCTTGTACATGGCAAGGGTTTCAACTCCTTTCTGCGGGTTGTGAACAGCGCCATGGGGTCGAAAAGCCTTATCCTTGTCTTTTTTGAAAATACTATTCCCATTGATTTTCATTTCTTCAGCAGGGATCCGGCCCTCCGGATCAAGGTGCCGGAACAGGAAAAATTTGCCGGACCGCCGGATAGACATGTGTTTGGTGTTTTGGATGAGTTGCGGGAAAAGCAGATTGTCTGCCGTGATGGGCACTACCGTTCACTGTACGGCGGTCTTGAAGGAAAAAACGCGCTTCTTCTGGGCTTCTCCTATCAGGGGCGGGTGTACGCCGTTTTTCAGTTCGTGGACAGGGACCGGTCTTTTTGCGGCCGGGAAGCCTTGGAAAACCCGACACTGCTGAAAACCCTGAATGCCGTGACCCAGCATTTTTATATCGACCACATTCAAACGGAAAAACGACGAAAGGCGGAGACCGCCCTGCGCAGTTCGGAAGAGCTGTACCGGCTTATTTTCGAAGAGTCCATGGATCTTGTGTATCATACCGACGCCGGGGGGCGGATCCTTGCATTGAATCCGGCGGGACTTGAACTCCTTGGCTATAATACGGAGTCGGAACTCCGGGGCCGGCGCTTTCACGAGTTTTTCAGCAATGATGAACAGCGGGATTTCTACTTTGAAATGATCAGATCCCAGAGAGAGATCCGGGACATGGAGGTCATTCTCGTCAACCGGGAAGGAAAAAAGATCTTCTGTCTGGAAAGTGCCAGCGCCTCCTTCGACAGCCTGGGAGAGGTCAAATCGTATACCGGAATAATCAAGGATATAAGCGAGCGTATCGAACTTGAGAAGGAGCTCTTCAACGCCAATATCGAGCTGAGCGAAGCCAATAATCAGCTGAAGAAGGTCCAGACACAGATGGTGCAGACCGAAAAGATGGCCTCCATCGGGCAGCTCGCCGCCGGACTGGCCCATGAAATCAACAATCCCCTGGGGTTCGTACGCAGCAATTTCTCCACACTCAAACGCTACAATGAATTTCTGATCAGCTTTGCTGACGATGTTTCAGGACGCATTACCCCGGAGAAGATTGCAGCTCTGCAGAAGCTGCGGCAAAAGTACAGAATCGATGAGATCAAGGCGGATCTGGGGGCCGTTTTTACCGAAACGGAGGAGGGAATGAACCGCATGATGGATATTGTCCAGAATCTGAGGAATTTCTCCCACGACAGCCGTTCGGGAGATGTGGGAGAACTGGATCTGAACAAGGCCCTGAAAAGCAGCCTGGTAATTGCACGGAACGAAATCAAATACCACGCCTCCGTCTCCTTGGAGCTCAGCGATCTGCCGGTAATACGCTGCAGGCCGGGGGAGATCAAGCAGATTATGCTGAACTTGATTGTAAATGCAGCCCAGGCTGTGAGGGACAGAGTAAAAAAAGGCGAGAAGGGCAGGATTCTTATTTCCACCTTCAGCGGCGACTCCTTTGCCTGCTTTTCCATTGAAGATTCAGGCCACGGTATTCCCTCTGAAATTCGATCGAAGATTTTCGATCCCTTCTTTACCACCAAGGATGTCGGCTCGGGGACCGGGCTGGGCTTGAGTATCTCCTATGATATTGTGGTCCACAAGCACCACGGCAGGATTCTGGTGGGAGATTCCTCCCTGGGGGGTGCGATATTCACCGTAATGCTGCCCCTCCTGGGACTTGGAAGCGACGACGAGCTGGGGGATCTGGAGGAAGTATAGCAGAACCTCTCTTTTTGGCTGTTTCTACTTGACAGAACGCCGGCGGTGATGTTCTAATGTTACTGCGTATAGTAACATTGTGGCCGCTTTAAGGAGGAACCATGGCTACCCGTGTATTTTTGAGTGAAGATGAGATGCCCAGGCAGTGGTACAACATCGCGGCAGATCTGCCGTCCCCGCTGCAGCCGCCCCTCGGGCCCGACGGAAACCCCGTAACCCCGGAAATGCTCGCCCCCATATTTCCCATGTCCCTGATAGAGCAGGAGGTGAGTCAGGAGCGGTGGATCGATATTCCGGAGGAGGTTCTGAGCATCCTGGCCAAGTGGCGGCCCTCTCCTCTGCACCGGGCATACTCACTGGAGAAGTTCCTTGGAACCCCCGCGCGAATCTACTACAAGAACGAAAGCGTCTCTCCCGCGGGCAGCCACAAACCCAACACTGCAGTGGCTCAGGCGTATTACAACAAGCAGGCCGGGGTTAAACGGCTCACCACCGAGACCGGAGCCGGCCAGTGGGGCAGCGCCCTTGCCTTTGCCTCCGCCCAGTTCGGCCTGGAGTGCAAGGTCTTCATGGTGCGCATAAGTTTCGACCAGAAGCCCTACCGGAAACTGATGATGCAGACCTGGGGTGCCGACTGTGTTCCCAGCCCCAGTACGGAAACCCAGGCGGGCAGGGACGTCCTTGCAAAATATCCCGATACCCCCGGCAGCCTCGGTATTGCCATCAGCGAGGCCGTTGAAGCCGCGGTTACCGATCCCAGGGGAGAAACGAAGTACAGCCTGGGAAGCGTACTGAACCACGTCATGCTTCACCAGACGGTAATCGGCCTTGAAACCCGGAAACAGCTGGAGAAATTCGGGGAGAAACTCCCGGATATCGTTATCGGCTGCGCCGGCGGAGGCAGTAACTTTGCGGGACTGGCCTTTCCCTTCGCCCACGAAAAGATCAACGGCGCGGACATAGAGATTATTCCGGTGGAACCCTCCAGTTGTCCCACCCTGACCAGAGGGCCCTTTGCTTACGACCTGGGGGATTTCTCCGGTATGACCCCCCTTCTGCCGATGCACACCCTGGGGCATAACTTTGTGGCCCCGCCGATACACGCCGGAGGCCTCCGTTACCATGGAATGGCGCCCCTCGTCTCCCAGGCGGTTGTGGAGGGGCTTCTGAATCCCCGGTCCATCCATCAGCTTGAATGCTACGAAGCGGCCATGACCTTTGCCCGGACAGAGGGGATCATCGTGGCTCCGGAAACGAGCCACGCTGTTGCAGGGGCCATTCAGGAGGCAACGCGCGCCAGGGAAGAGGGCAAAGAGAAGGTGATTGTCTTTAACCTGAGCGGCCACGGTCTGGTTGACCTCAAGGGCTATGAGGCCTACATGAACGGTGAACTCCACGATTACGAGTTTCCCCAGGAAGAACTGGATGAGAACCTGAAGGCCCTGGAGGGATTTCCACGAGCCGAGACCGTCAAGAGCGGACGATGGTAGAAGAACGGACCGGGTATCCGGATGGGAAGGAGCGCTATTGCCGGCGCCTGGGTCATTCGGTACCTTTCCGATACTGCCGGCTTACCGCCGACGGCACACCCTGCAGCAGTATCAGGGAGTGCTGGGTCGGAGACCCCGGGGTTCGGGAACTTGCCGCAGAACTGGCGGAATCCCTCCCCGGAAGCTCCGCGCCCCCCAAATCGGCCCAGCTTTACGAGCTGATACGCCGGGCCAGGGAAGTGAGATCCGGAACTGCCGAATAGTTTTCGCCCTTGAATGAAGGGATGCTCCGGGGATATACTCCCTTCCTATTATGCGATTTGAATCACGAGGCGCTGGTGTCCCTTTTCACCCGCGCCGTTTTTCTTTTTTTTACGGTTGGATAATCCTCAGTCTCTCGTCCCTGGGGATGCTGATGAGCATACCCGGACAGACCATGGGTGTCTCGGTTTTCACGGACCACCTTATGGAAGCCCTGAGCTTGAGCCGGGTAAACTTGAGCC
Source organism: Marispirochaeta aestuarii (assembly GCF_002087085.1). NCBI lineage: Bacteria > Pseudomonadati > Spirochaetota > Spirochaetia > Spirochaetales > Spirochaetaceae > Marispirochaeta > Marispirochaeta aestuarii. The sequence continues at coordinate 24,076 of NZ_MWQY01000028.1, forward strand.
TTGCATACCTGCTGGGGACGGTGGGAAGCGCCCTTATCCTTGCTCAGGCGGGTAAGCTCCTGGACCGTGTCGGAGCCCGGCTTATGGGCACAGTGGTTGTTCTGCTCCTGGGGCTGACCCTTTTCGGAGTTTCCGCCGTCGACGGAATCCGTTCCTTCATCTTCCGGATTTTTCCCTTCGCCGGCGATGTCTTCATCGGTTTTCTGCTTATATCCGGGGGCTTCTTTTTCATGCGCTTTCTCGGCCAGGGGGTTCTCACCCTCTTGAGCCGAAACATGGCCATGAAGTGGTTTGACCGCCGCAGGGGCCTTGCCAACGCGGTTATCGGAATTGTCGTGAGCTTCGGTTTTTCCGCCGCCCCCATGCTGCTCCATTCCCTTATCGAGGATTTCGGGTGGCGCGGAGCCATGCGGGTCATGGGGATGGTCCTGCTCTTCGGTTTTTCCGGCGTATTTCTTCTCTTCGCACGGGACAATCCCTTTATCTGCGGTTTACGTCCGGACGGATCCCCGGCCCCGGCGGATGACGCGGATGATTCCGATCCTTCAACCCGGACCGGTCCCGACTACACCCTGCCGGAGGCAAGAAGAACCCTCACCTTCTGGGTGTATGCCATGTCTCTGGTCCTTTTCAGTCTGGTAATAACCGCCGTCACCTTCCACATTATCTCCATCTTCGATGAAGCGGGCATGGGAGCGGAAAAAGCAGTCTCGATTTTCCTTCCTGCGGCGCTGATCTCCCTGGTGTTCAATGTTGGTGCCAGCTGGGCCAGTGACCGGATGCCCCTGAAAATATTTCTCTTTATGCTGCTCGCAGGTCTGCTTATTGAACTTGTTGCCGTGGCCCTCTTAAAGGACGGCTTGTTCTTTTTCCTGATGATTCTGGGGCATGGAATAAGCGGCGGGATCATGAATCTTTTAAGTACCGTTACCTGGCCACGGTTTTTCGGCATACGACATCTGGGATCAATCTCGGGTTTCGCCATGGGAATGACCGTTGCGGGATCCGCCGCCGGACCCTACCTCTTCAGTCTGTCCCTTTCACTCTTCGGCAGCTACTCTCCGATATGCTGGGGCTCAGGAATCCTGGGAATGCTGATCCTCGGACTGGCATTTATCGCCAAGCCGCCGGTAAGAGAGCGGGAAGTTCTCTAGGTTCTGAGTCCTGATAACGCCTTATATCTGAAGCTTGGATATCCTCTCCAGGTACAGGTCCATCTCGAATTTTCGCTTCAGTCCCTTCGCTCCCATGGGACGGATCTTTCCGAACAGCGGTCGTTCCGGGAAGGGGCGGTCGTGCCTGCCGAAAACCCAGGCGATACCGGTGTATCCGTTACAGTCCCTGCCGTCGATACTGTAGGTATCGTTCAGTTCGATGAGCAGCCTGTAGGCCTCCCGCCAGTCCGGCATCCACTGAATAAGCCGTTTTCCCCAGTACATGCGCATATAACCGTGCATCTTTCCGGTAAGCAGGAGTTCCTTCTGTGCTGCGTTCCAGAAGGGGTCGCCGGTCTCCCCTGCGATCAGCTGCTCCCTGGCGTAGACCTCGGGTCTTTCGTCACCGGCGTGGCTGTCGAGGCTCTCCTGTGCCCAGGCGGGGACGGCATCGGGACTGTCACAGGCCGGGTTATGCAGACAGAAGTTGATCGCCAGTTCCCGGCGCACAATCAGCTGCTCCAGGAATGCGGCGGCCCCTTCCGTCAGCCGGGGATCATCCCGGGAAGAAGCCATGACCGCCAGGGCCGCACTTACCGGAGAAAGGTTGCCGAAGTGGAGGTAGGGGGAGAGTTCCGACTGAATATTTAGCCCCGGATCGTTACGGGAATCATGATAATGGGAGAGATTCCCGGCGAGAAAATTCTCCAGTCTCTTCCAGGCTTCCCTCTCGCCTCCGGGTACACTCGCAAGAGGTGCTGCTGCCTCTTGTATGCCGAAGGCAGTCATGTTTTTCAGCACCGATTCCGGTTTTTCCGAATGAAGGGGCCTGAAGGGCAGATCCTTTAATGATTTTCGGGGATTTTTCAAATCCGGCAGGGTGCCCACAGGAGCGAGGTAGAGGTCGATAAGGCGGGTGAGCTTCCGCCGCAGGGTCGCGGCGGCATACTCCTCCTTGTCGCTCGCCTGCATCGGGGGCACAACAACATCGCTTTCCAGTTGAATCATCGGCCGTGAAAGACTATTGACGATCTCCCGGCGCCATTTTCTTTGTACTGCTGTATAGCCGGTGTCACAGACCACACAGGCCGCTTCCTTTGCGGCCCGGGGGATCCCTTCCTCCGGATGTGCAAGATCCAGGATAAGAGGTATACCCAGCTTTGCAAGGGAAGTCTCAAGATCGATCAGACCCTGGAGCAGAAAAGTGAAATGCCGGCTGTTTGCTCCGGGATAGTCCGGCACCAGGCAGAAACAGGCGTAGAGGGGAAGGTTCATGGTGTTCGCTGTGATGATCGCCGCTGCAAGGGCGTGGTTGTCCCGGACTCTGAGGGCCTGCTGAACCCAGAGAAGGACGAAGCGCGATTTCTGCGGAGCAGTGCCCGGGCTTATGCGGATTCTGGAACCGAAGATTCTCTTCAGTTCTTCTGTCGGAAGGGACTTCGCGGATGAGGCTACTGCTTTATCTGCGGCATTCATGGGCTGTATACCTTATACTGTACAAGCTCTTCGGCAATAAGGAGTCCCTCCGCCAGGGAGCCTGCAACTTTACAGGCGGACAGGTCTTTAAGACCCTCCCGACCTTCCTCAAAAGCCCTTCCTCCCAGAATAACCGGAATACGGGCAAGCGGTGCTTCCCGGCGCAGCCTGTGGATCAGCAGTTCCCCGGAGTCCCTGTTTTCGCTGAGGGTGGCGGAGAATGCCAGCAGATCAGGCCGTGCGGAGAGAAGAAGGGATATCAACTGGTCCGTCGGGACCTTGTCTCCCAGAAAAAATGCCCGCCAGCCGGCCTGCTCCAGCAGGTCCCGGAGCATCCTGATTCCGATGCTGTGACTCTCTCCCGGAACGGTGGCACAGATGCACAGTTTGTCCGATGGCGGAACCCCGGGGTAACAGGTCCGCAGACGCTCCATGAATCCTTCCACGGCGTGGCTGATTATATGCTCCTCCGCTACTGAAATACTGCCTTCGGCCCAGAGTTCCCCTGTCATGATCAGGAGAGGTTCCAGACTGCGGAGATAGATTTCCTTCATGGGGACACCGGATTTAACTGACCGCTCCACCTTTTCCCAGGCTTCCAGATCCCTGCCTCCCAGGATTGAGCTGATCATCTCCTTTGGGGAGAGGGGCTTTTCTGGATCTCGTCTTTCAGAATCCGGGATGGCATCTGTGTTTGCCCGGACTCCCAGTATCCTGTCCAGGGATGCGTCGAAGAGCTCCGCCAGGGCCACGAGTTTCTGCTGGTCCGGAAAACGGCTGTTATTTTCATAGTTGGCTATGGTTGTCTGTCCTACTCCCAATACCTGGGCAACCTGCTTCTGACTCATTCTGTTTTTTTTGCGGTAGTACCGCAGCCACTGACCGAATTGCTGTTCCATATAAGCTCCGAAGGATAAATTAACACAAAATGTGAAAGAGTGTCAAAAAATATCTTGCTTCATGGCATAATGTAATATATTTTTTTTATATGGCTTTGAAGAAAACTCCAGGAATACTTTTTCCGTCTCTGCTGCTGCTCATACTGCTCTCGGGGTGCCGGGGCCGGGACTCGGTATCCGGTGCAACCTGGGTTCCTGGTACCGGCGAAAATCCATCACCGGCGGTTGAGGTTGTTTCCGTGGAACAGGGAAAACTCTACAACACCATAGGTTCCACCGGGACCGTGCGGGGCAGGAATGAGGCTCGCATAGTGACCACAAGCCAGGGAATGGTCATGTCTTTTCCGGTGCGTCTTGGTCAGGAGGTCGGGGAAGGAGATGTGATTCTCCGTCTGGATGACGAACTGGCCTCCTATGCAGCGGAGCAGGCACGGACAGGGTGGGAGATTGCCAGGGCAGATCTGGAGGTTCTGAGTTCCCTGTATGAGCGGGGAAACGCTTCCCGGGTCGATCTGGAACGGGCCAGAAGCAGTGAACGCGGCGCCCGGGCTGCCTATGACCAGAGTCTCAGAATTCTGGAAGACCGAACAGTCCGAAGCCCCATGAACGGCCATATAATCTGGATTGATGAGAACGCTTCTCCCGGAAACTATCTGAATACCGGCAGCATGATCGCGCTGGTGGCGGATATTTCGGGTTTTACGATGATACTTGAACTTGGTGAACGACAGATAGGGCTTGTCGGACCCGGGGCCGGAGCGGAAATTCATGTGCAGGCTGCAGGAACGTCGTCCTTTTCTGGTACAGTGGAGGCAGTGGCGGCAGGAAGCGGCGGTACAACGGCAACGTATCAGGTGGAGCTCTCCTTTTCGGCTCCTTCGGATTCCGGTATTAAACCGGGAATGGCCGCCCGGGTTGTGGTGGAAACCAGCCTTGAGAAGGAGGCTCTCCTTGTTCCAGGCATTGCGCTTCTTAAGGGGAGTGAAGAACGTAATGAGGTATTCTTACTTCGCGACGGATATGCCCGTCTTGTTCCCGTGGAGGTCCTTGACCGGCACGGGGATTTTGCGGCCGTCGGATCCGGTCTGAAAGACGGGGACCGGGTAATAGTATCAGGAACCCGGCGGCTTATGGACGGAGACCCGGTCAGGGCGACGGAGGTCAGTCTTGTCCGGGAAGGGATGCAGAACAGATGAACCTGGGATCCTTCTCGGTCAGGAATCACGTCCTGGTGAATATTCTCATGTTTGCCCTGCTGGTGCTGAGTCTTTTAAGTCTCCAGCGCATGCCCAGGGAGCAGTTCTCAGAGGTACCCTTCTTCTGGGTTACCATAAGCGTACCCTATCCGGGGGCCAGCCCTGAGGATATCGAACGATCTGTCACGATCAAAATTGAAAATGTGATGCAGGGGCTCAAAAGCCTTAAATCCGTCAGCTCCGTAAGCAGTGAAGGGCTTTCCCGGGTCCGGGTGGAGTTTGAGGACGGAATCGATGCGGATGAGTTTGCCCGCCTTTTCCAGGAGACCAGGACACGATTCTCATCAGTGGAGCTTCCCGAGGGGACCCTGGAAGCGCAGCTTGACGATTTTTCCGCGGCTGATTTTCTACCTGTTATCGAAGTTGTACTCTCGGGCAATGTGGATTACCAGCTTCTCAGCTCTTCCGCAAATGAGCTCGAGGATCTCCTGGAAGGAATCCCGGAGGTGGCGGAGATTACCTCTGTAGGGTCCCGGGAACGCCGCATCCACGTGGATGTACTGCGGGCGAGCAGCGAGTCCCTGGGAGTCTCTCTCGGGGAGATTGCCGATACCATAAACGGGGTGAATCTGTCGATTCCGGCGGGTACGGCGTCTACGGCCAACCGTGAGTATATCGTCAGAACCCAGGGGGATACCACGGACGTCACGGGAATTTCCGAGCTCGCGATCCACCGGGACTCCTCCGGATTGCAGAGAAGTATCCGGGTCGGTGATCTGGCCGGGGTTTCCGAAGGCTTCGAAGAATCGGGGATTCAGGCCCGCTTTAACGGACGCCAGGCGATAATCCTGAGGGTGGCCAAGGTAAGCGGGGGTGATTCCGCGGAGCTTGTTTCCGGGGTCAGAGAAGTGATCTCCCGCTTCAGCCGCTACATTCCCGTGGGAATACAGGTGGATACCTTCGGCGATTCCACGGTACAGATTCGCAACAGCATCGATGTATTAAGCAGTAATGCCCTCTTCGGCCTCTTTCTGCTGACGCTGATTCTCTTTCTTTTTGTGGGTCTCAGGAACGCCCTTATTACCGGCCTGGGAATACCTGTCTCCTTTGCCATTACCCTGATTGTACTGGAGCTCAGCGGGCAGACCATAAATACCAACACCTTGTTCGGTCTGGTTCTGGTCCTGGGGCTGATCGTGGACCATGGTATAGTCATAGTGGAAAACTCCTACCGGCTGCAGCAGCAGGGCTTTACGCGGCTGCAGGCGGCGATGAGCGGGGCCAACCAGGTCGTGGGGCCGGTGCTCGCGGCCACGGGAACGACCGTTGCCGCTTTTCTGCCCCTGATGCTGCTCCCCGGGACAATCGGCAGATTTTTGCGGGTTATACCCTTTACTGTTTCCGTGGCCCTTATCGCTTCCACCCTGGAGGCGCTGGTTTTTCTTCCCGCCCATTACGCAGAGTGGCCGGGAGGCAGGAAAAAGAAAGCCGGAATTCTTGCCGGGCCCCTGGAGGGGCTGCAGAGATCTTTTGCCCGGATGCTGGCCTTTCTGTACAAACGGAAAAAACGTACCCTCGCCGGGGCCCTTCTTTTTCTTGTCGTGTCCTTTTCTCTTGTCCCCTTTATCCGGCAGGACCTTTTCAGCGCCGAGGATTTTTCCCTCTTTTATATCGATATCGAAATGCCCGTCGGGACCCCCTCCGAGGGGACTTCCGATTTTGTTGTCCGGTACGAGAATCGGATTCTCCCCCTGGTTGGAAACGGTGAAATCACCGGCCTGGCCACATCCGTCGGTTTCCGGGGCAGCGAGAACGCGAATGCCAGGCAGGGCAACCTGGCCCAGATAATTGTGGACCTGGCGGAGCAGAGGGAAGGCAGGACCCGTCCTATCAGCGTCATCATGGGCGAAATCGAGGCCCTCACAGCCGACATCGCCGGCGCAGAGGAGGTGGCGTTTCGTAAGGCGGTTAACGGACCTCCTGTTTCGCCGCCGGTGGGGTATCGTCTGTTCGGAGATGACTACGGGGAATTGCGTCGGGTCGCCGCCCGTATGCGTGAACGGCTTACGCAGTATCCCGAGCTCTTTAATATCCGGGACAATATCGAGGCGGGAACCCCGGAGATGCGGATTGTCGTCAATTCCCATCGGGCCGCTGAATTCGGCATATCTTCAGGCTACGTGGGAAGCTACCTGCGTTCCGCCCTGGAGGGCATACCGGCGGGAAGTTACTTTATCCGCAACGAGGAGGTCCCGGTTATTGTACGGTATGCGTCGGATGAGGGTGTCAGCGATATAGGCGCCATCGACGAGATGAAGATCCCCCTTCCATCGGGCGGACAGATTCCCCTCTCTTCCCTGGCGGTCCTCGAGGAGGCGGTGCCTCTGGCTTCCATCAAGCGTCTTGACGGCAAGCGGGAGGTAAACATAGAGGCCTCCGCCTACGATGAACAGAACATCCGGGAGATCAACCGGGAGATTCGGGAGTATTATGATGCAGAACTCAATCCGGAATATCCCGGAGTTGAGCTGAAAGTAGGGGGGGAATTTTCTGATCTGGACGATCTTCTCCTCCAGATCCTGCGGATATTCCTGCTGGGCATTTTCCTGATGTACATGATTCTGGGTTCCCAGTTTTCTTCCTATACCCAGCCCTTCCTAATTCTTGTGACTCTTCCCTTTGCCTTCGCGGGGATCATTACCTTCCTGGCCGTTTCGGGAACCCCCTTCTCCACAACGGTTCTCTACGCTGCCGTCGCCCTGGCGGGGATTGCCGTTAATGACAGTATTGTGTTGATCAGCTTCATCAACGAGAACAGGAAAGAGGATGTTCCGGTGATGCAGGCTGTTCTCGATGCAGCGGCGGCGCGGATGAGGCCGATACTCCTGACATCGGTAACCACCATTGCGGGACTTCTTCCGGCGGCCCTGGGCATCGGAGGCAGGTCGGTGGTCTGGGCACCCATGGCCAGTACCATTATCTTCGGACTCCTCTTTTCCACCCTGACGGCCCTGGTGGTTATTCCGCTGATCTACGGAATCTTCTACGACCGTCCCGGCAGGATGGATGCCCTCAGGGAATCAGCTCAAAGAGACGCTGAGACAGAAAGGTAAAGGCCACCAGGCCGCCGATGAGAAAGAGAACCGCGAAGGTTACGATAACTATCAGTGCCGCCCGTCCGAAGCTCCGGGTCTCTTCGTCACTCCCGGCGAAGCCCCAGAGGAGCGACGCAATGACGTTGATTACCGGGATTCCCAAAAGAAGCAGGCGAATCAGGTATCGGGTAAATATCGAATTGTTGTCTAAAGGTTGATCACCCACGGTACGAGCTTCTCCTGTTGTTTGTGTCTGCTGTATGTATCATGGATAGGGTATCCCTTCAATCCCGTAGGAGTCGATTAATGCGGCGAAGTCAGGGTTTTTCATCATGACCCTGAAGCTGTGGTCAATCGCCTCGGGATCGACCCTCTTTTCGAGTTCCGTTCCCAGACGGGCACGGGAATCCTCGTCCATACCGATGATTCTGCCGGTGATATTCTTGAAGGCGTCGAGGCTCTCCCAGAAGCGTCTTGTTTCCCGGATCTCTGCAAGATCTCCCGGAAGGGTGAAGATCTGCATAAGCCTGGCGATGCGCTCCTTCTCGTCCTCATGTAGGGAAATCGCCGGAAGGGCATCCTCTTTCCTTCGGGTCAGTTCCCTGGGAGTGGCGCTCAGCTGCTGTTCCGCACCAACTTCACTGGCGGGGCGTTTTTCAGGTTCACAGGCAACGCTGCCTTCAAGTACGCTCAGCAGGATCTGCCGTTTTTCCACCTCCAGCACCAGGTCCGTTCCGGTTACCAGGTACTCCGCCCCGGGGGTGCTGAAACGGTAATCCGGCCGGTTCTTTCCGACAATGCGGCCCCGGACACTGCCTTCCAGCAGGCTGAATCTGGCGGCGGGCTTATCCGGACCTGCAGGAAGCTGAAGCAGGCTGAAGTCTGTCTCCTCCCCGATTTTGAGTATGCTGCCGTCCCTCAGTATGAGCTCAAGGGAGGAATCGGCGTCGGTCCGGAGTCTGGTATCGGCATACAGATCGTCGCCGGTGACGGGCAGGATACCTCCCCCCTTCGGGTTCTCCACCCTGACCCGCCCGAGAACACGACTGACCAGGGCGGTGGGTTCCGGCGGAATCAGGGCGTCGGGATCACCTAGTCCGGCAAGACGCCGGGCGGCCTCTTTCAGCGTTTCCTGTCCTGTCGGGAAGGCTGCTGCCACCGCATCCGCGAAGTCAGTGCCCTCCTTGCGAAGCAGGAGACTGAGTTCATCCATAACGGACTTCCGCAGATCGGGATCTATCCTGAGCTCCGCGGCAAGGGCGTCCTTTCTGGCTTCGAGACCCTCCAGCCTGAGTACCGGAGGCAGTACCTGCTGCAGCTCGCTGTAGGGAAGAGAAAGGGCTGTTCGGGAAACCCGGGTAAAGGGGAGACCGGTATTTTCCGGAATAAGAGCAGAAAACAGGCCTTCGGCTATTCTTTCGGGAACTCTGAGTCTGGAAAGGCTCATGTTTCTGAAAAAGAGGATGATTCCGTCTTCTTCCGGCCGCAGCGCCAGATCCGCTCTGACCTTTGTTGCAAGAGGGCGCAGACGTATCCATCCCGGGGTAAGCGACTCCGGCGGGACCATCACGAGGTCCGCGTAAAGGCTGATCTCTCCGGGTTCCAGATCAAGGCTGATCTTCTGTATATCCACGCTCCTGTCGGGGGCTTCTTCCCGTGCAGTAACGGCGGAGATCATGCGGTCCAGGGCTTCTTCCCTGATGATGGTGATCTGCCCGAGCTCCAGGGCTTCCATAAAGCTCAGCAGCTCCGTCTGCATACCGGCGGTTTCCCGTACTGCTCCCACCCGTGGCAGGGGCTGGGTAGCCCGCTCCACAAGAAAACCCGCCAGGGTAAGAAATCCTCCCACAAAATAGAAGAGATAGAGAATTATCCCCAGCAGAAGCCCTGCGGCGGTGAGGAAAAGCTTGTGAGCGGGTGATGCGGGAGTCATTACGCATTGAGTATACTGCAGCGGGGAGGTTTTTTCAGCAGTTTTTCCCAACGAAATATAAGCCCGGGTTTCCGGTGCTTGACCATCCCCCGTGACAGGCGGTAGGCTGAATTTTACGGAGGATGGGTCCTCCCTTATTCAGTGCAGATTTTTCCAAGCGAGGATTGATCTTGAAAGAAATTCTGGAAACAGCTGCTCCATGGGCTCTTGAAGACTCCAGGGAGCTGTATGGAATAGATCACTGGGGGAGCCGCTATTTCGGCGTCTCTCCCGAAGGCGATGTTACGGTCCGTTTGCGTAAAGGGGATTCCTGGAGTGACGTCAGTATTCACTCCCTGGCCCAGGGGGCACAGGAGCGCGGCCTCTGCATGCCCGTGCTCTTCAGGTTCAGGGATATTCTGGACTCCCGTATTATCCTCCTGAACGAAAGCTTTGCCAAGGCGATCAGGGAGTACGGCTACAAGGGGGAATACCGCGGGGTGTTCCCGGTCAAGGTGAATCAGCAGCAGGAGGTCATCAGCGAGATCGTACGGGCCGGCAGGAAGTATCATCACGGTCTGGAGGCGGGTAGCAAGGCTGAACTCATCGCCGCCCTCGGTTACATGCATGATCCGGAAAGCTACATTGTCTGTAACGGTTACAAGGACGAGGAGTTTATCGATCTCGCCCTCTACGGCAACAAGCTCGGGCTCAAGGTCATCATTGTAGTCGAGCGTCCCGGAGAGCTCGAACTGGTTCTGAGCCGCGCGGAAAAGGCCAGGGTCAAACCCTCCCTGGGCCTGCGGATAAAACTGACCGCCAAATCGGAAGGACACTGGACCGAGTCCGGGGGAGACAAGAGCATCTTCGGTCTTACGGCGCTCCAGATTACCGAAAGTGTCGACCTGCTGCGGGAACGGAACATGCTTGACTGTCTGGAGCTGCTCCACTACCACCAGGGATCCCAGCTGCCGAACATCAGGAATATCCGTATTGCCCTGACCGAGGCCTGCCGCTACTACGCTGAACTGAAGCGCGAAGGTGCCAGGATGGGCATTCTCGATATAGGCGGCGGTCTTGCGGTGGACTATGACGGCTCCAAGACCAACTTCGCCTCCAGCAAAAACTACTCCATGGAGGAGTTCTGCTACGATGTTGTGGAGATTGTCATGTCCACCCTTGATGCCGAAGGCGTTGAGCACCCCGTCATTGTCTCCGAATCCGGACGCTCCCTTGTAGCCTACTCGTCGGTACTGGTTTTTAATGTCCTGGACATCAACAAGGCGGCCCATGACGAAATCCCCGAAGAGCTGCCGGAGAGCTGTCACAGCTACCTGAAAAACCTGAGAGAAACAGCCCGGAGCATTACCGCCAAAAACGCTCAGGAGGCCTTTAACGACGCCATCTATTACCGGGACGAGCTGCACAGTCTGTTCATCCACGGGACCATCAGTCTGCGGGAAAAGAGCCTGGCGGACCGGATTTTCTGGCATGTAATCAACAAAATCGTCAGGACCACCAGGCAAATGGATTATATCCCCGAAGACCTCACCGGGATCGACCGGGTCATTCACGATACCTACTACGGAAATTTCAGCATCTTCCAGTCCCTTCCCGATTCCTGGGCCATAGATCAGCTTTTTCCCATCATGCCCATTCATCGTCTTCGGGAGGAACCCCGGCGTCCCGCGGTTCTGGCGGACATCACCTGCGATTCAGACGGCAAGATCGACAGGTTTATCGATCTGCAGGGGGTCAAGAACTCCCTGCTCCTTCACGATCTGAAATCGGATGAAGAGTATTTTCTGGGGATTTTCCTTGTGGGGGCCTATCAGGAGACCCTGGGGGACCTTCATAACCTCTTCGGAGATACCAACATCGTCTCCATCAGTCTGGATGACGAAGGTACGGTGGTCTACGAGCATGAGACCAAGGGCGATTCGGTGGCGGATGTCCTGAGCTATGTGGAGTACGATCCCAACGAGTTGATCCGGGGCTTCCGTTCCCTTGCCGAGCGTGCCGTACGCTGCAGGCTGCTCGCTCCCAAGGAACGCCGGGAGATAGTCGAAGCCTACGAGGCGGGATTGAGGGGCTACACCTACTACGAATGGTAAGGTGTTGAGAAAATAATGAAGGATTACGACTACAGCTTTATTCCTGCAGACGCGTATACCGATGCGGACAGGGATGCCATTACCGGCTTGTGGCTGTCGGTTTGGCCGGACCACAGCCGGGAATACTACGGGGAGAAAATGGCCCGCACCGCTGAGATCAGCGGGGAACTTCCGGCGGGGTATCCGGTTTTCCGGGTAAAGGATGCCGCTGTCGCCGCGGCGCTGATTTTTCCCAGGGAGATTCGTACTCCCCGGGGGTCTCTTACGCTTATGGCTTTAAGCGGTGTCTGTGTCAGGTCGGATCTGCGGGGGCAGGGCCTGGGGGCTGGGGTGGTACGAAAGGCTTTCTCCTTTGTCGGCCAGGGCCTGTACAGGGTAAGCCTTTTTCAGACCAGTTACCGGGTGGCCCCGTTTTACGAAAGTCTCGGCTGCCGCCGGGTGGATAACCCCTTTATCAACTCCCTGACCCCGGACAAGGCGGATCCGGAAGCCCTGCGCCGTTCTGTATTCTGGGACGATGTGGTCATGATCTATCCCGCAGGTTTTGACTGGCCCGCGGGACAGATCGATCTGTGCGGTCCCGCCTATTAGGCCAGGTTCTCCATCATGTCCATGAGTCCTCCGCCGTTCTTCACGTCGGAGAAGCCCATCTGCCTCAGCATGCGGGATGCGTAGGCGCTCCGGGCGCCGGAAGCGCAGTAGACTATGATTTCCCGGTTCTTGTCGGTAATCTCCTCAGCCCGATATCCCAGGGCGTCCAGGGGAATATTTACTGAGTCGGGATAGGCTCCAAAACTGAACTCCTCTGGAGTCCGGACATCGATTACAAGGGTTCCGTGGCCGCTCAGGGTGCCGGCGGATTCCTGTACTGCAAGCTCGTCTTCCTCTTCACCGTTGCCCTCAAGGCTCTTCTCCTCCGGCTGCAGCAGGGGAACGTGCAGGTGGCTGAAGCCAAGGGCCCGGGCGTGGCGTTCAAGGCTGGTGTACCCGCCGCTCAGATTGTACACCTCGTCAAAACCGGCCTGCACCAGCTGACGGAGGGCCTGGTGGGCCTTTTTCCCCGTATCATCGTAGACAATCACCGGACGGTCCTTAACGATGGAACCGATCCGCTGGGCCAGGTGAGTGAGGGGTACGTGGTCGGCTCCGTTGACGTGGGAGCGTTCGAAGGCGAAATAGTCCCGGACGTCGATAAAGGCCGGTTTATGCCGCTGGACAAACTGGTCCAGTTCCGCCGCCGTAAGGGCGGGGCTGTAGCCCGAGATCCGGTTCTCTGCGGCAAAGGCGGCCATGTTTATGGCATCGTTGGCACTTCCCAGGGGCGGAGAGTAGGCCAAGTCGAGTTCCGCAAGCTCATGCACCCTCATGCCCGCGGCTGCGGCTGTTGCCAGGACATCGAGACGCCGGTCGGCTCCGGCGTAGCCTGCGGTCTGGCCGCCCAGGATACGTCCCGTTTCCCGGTCGTAGATAACCAGCACCGTAACCTGCTGAGATCCGGGATAGTAGGAGGTGTGGTGTTCCTTGTGTACCGTAACCGCCTCGGCCCGGAAGCCAGCCTGCCGCGCCTGGTTCAGATTCAGGCCGGTGCTTCCCGCTACGGCCTCAAAGACCCGGACGATGGATGTTCCCTGAGAACCGGAGTAACTCTTGGGAACCCCCAGTGCGTTATTGGCGGCGATACGTCCCTGCCGGTTGGCGGGCCCCGCCAGGGGAATGCGCACCTTGGCCCCGTTGATCCTGTGTTCTATTTCCACCATGTCACCGGCGGCGAAGATACCGGGATCAGAAGTTCTCAGGTACTGGTCCACCAGCAGTCCTCCGGCATCCCCGAGCTCCAGGCCGGCTTCGGTGGCCAGTTTCAGGGTGGGGCGAACCCCCACGGACATAAGCACCATGTCCGCCCGCAAACGCGTTCCGTCGTCCAGCAGTACCTGGCTGGAGCTGATCTCCTCGACACTTCGGGAGGTATAGACCCCCACGCCGTAGGAGAGGAGTTCCTCCTGAAGGAAGCCCGCGATTTCGCCTTCCATGACGGGCATGACATGGGGGAGCCGCTCCACGACACTCACCTGCAGTCCCCGTTTGCGAAGGGCTTCCACCATCTCGAGGCCGATGAAACCGCCCCCCACGACAACGGCGTTTTCCGGATTCCTGGTACGGATAAAATCGTCGATACCGTCCATATCCTGAAGGGTCCACAGGGAGAAGACGTGATCCAGCCCGACACCCTTCAAAGGCGGTACCAGGGGCTTGCCACCCTGGGCAAGGATAAGGGAATCGTAGGAGTATTCCCTTTCTTCTCCACTGGGTTTATGCAGGGCCCGTACCTTCTTTCCTTCCCGATCTAGGCTCAGGGCCTCCGTTTCAGTGATTACCGTAACGTTGTACTGGGATTTAAAGCTCTCCGGACTCTGGAGAATCAGTTTGGAGCGACTGTCGATATCGCCTCCTATATAGTAGGGCAGTCCGCAGTTTGCAAACGAGACATCCGGCCCTGCTTCAAGAACCGTGATCTCAGCCTTCGCGTCAAGGCGGCGTGCCCGTGCAGCGGCAGTCGCGCCTGCGGCAACTCCGCCGATAATAAGCAATTTCTGCATACAAAACTCCTTCTAAGTATCTATATATAGAGAATATTATATATAAAGACTTTTGTCAAGGAGTTTCAATAAACTCACGATACCAGGAAAAAGTTGACTATATAATTCAACAATTACTACCTTCAATACATGAAACGAGTATTTTTCCTGGTTTTTTCTGCGATCATTTTCGTATATGCCGGATTCGGGGCACCGGGGCCGGAAAGAGGAAGAATCGACTCCATGGAGGAGTCTTTCGCGCTTGTAACCGTAACCGAGGGAATCCCCAATCCCTGGTCTTTTACCTTTCTGCCCAGGGGGGATGTGCTGATTACCCAGCGGTCCGGAAAACTCTGGCGGGTCGAAGCTGCCTCGGGACGGCGCAGTGAAGTCGGCGGGCTTCCGGAGATCGACGCCGGGGGGCAGGGGGGACTCCTGGATATTGTGCTGCATCCCGGCTATTCCAGTAACGGCTGGATCTATATGAGCCATGTTGTCTCTTCTTCCGGGGGATCTTCCACTGCGGTCAGCCGCGCCCGTCTTGACGGAAACAGACTGACTGATCTCGAAAGGGTCTTTACTGCAGATAATGCCGGCAGCACCACCCGTCATTTCGGGTCCCGGCTGGTTTTTGACGATGAGGGCTACCTGTATGTTTCCCTGGGCGACCGGGGAGAATCCGGGAGGGCCCAGGATCTCTCTGACCATGCCGGTACGCTCCTGCGTCTTCGTGATGACGGTAGTATCCCCGGGGATAATCCCTACGGAGCGGCCTTCAGCTATGGCCACCGGAACGTGCAGGGGATGGTCTTCGATCCTGTAAGCCGGGAGGTCTGGGCCCATGAACACGGTGCCCGGGGCGGGGACGAAGTGAATATAATAAAGAGGGGTGCTAATTACGGCTGGCCCCGCATCAGTTACGGCAGGAATTACGATGGTTCCAGGATCGGGATCGGTACGGCCGCTCCGGGCATGGAGCAGCCCCTTGTCTACTGGGATCCCTCCATAGCTCCTTCCGGGATGGCGGTCTATACCGGGGATGCCTTCCCATCCTGGAAGGGGGACATCTTTGTCGGGGCCCTGGCAGGACAGCATCTGCGACGCCTTGTACGGGAGGGCACACGCATAGTCTCCCAGGAGGTCCTGCTCGAGAAGCGTGTCGGCCGGATTCGTGATGTCCGACAGGGACCGGAGGGCGCTCTGTGTATCCTGACTGATGAGCGGAACGGGAGCCTCTACCGGCTGGAACCTCCTGAATCCTGAATAATCCACAGATGCTCTGGCATCCTGATCCCGGATGGGTTATGCTACAGGGTAGAGAACAACAAAGGAGATTGTATGGGCATACGAATCTACTCCAGAGGAGCGGCCCGGGAGGTTACAGGTTCCCGCCACTACCTCGAAGTTGACGGAACACGGGTCCAGATAGACTGCGGAGCCTTTCAGGGACACAGAAAGGAGTCGGAAGAGAAGAACCGGGCGATCCCCGGGGATATCGAAAACGTATCCGCCGTCGTACTGACCCATGCCCATTTTGACCACAGCGGCATGCTGCCCCTCCTGTCCAAAGGCGGCTACAGGGGTAATATCTATGCTACCCCGGCCACCCGGGACCTGGCATCCCTGATCATGATGGACAGCGCCAAGATACAGGCCCGGGACATCGAGTTCCTCAAAAAGAAGGCTCAGAAAGCCGGCCAGGAGTTTGACGGCGAGGTGCTGTATGAAGAGCAGAATGTCGTCGACGCGGTCAACCAGTTTGTGACGATCGGCTACCGCAGACCGATCTATATAGCGCCGCAGATAGAACTCAGCCTTTACGACGCCGGTCACATCCTGGGCTCCTCTTCGGCGGTACTGAATGTCTCCGTCAAGGATTCTTCCGATCCTGTGAGGGTAGTCTACGCCGGAGACCTGGGTAGAAAAGACCGGGTCATTATACGGGATCCCGACAGAATCCCGGATCCGGATTACCTGATCATGGAGAGTACTTACGGCGACAGGCTTCACGGGAACACCCGGGATGCCATGGAGAAACTGGCGGAGGTCGTCAGCTCCACCGCCGCTAAGGGGGGGAAGGTTGTAATCCCCGCTTTTGCCGTCGAGCGTACCCAGGAGATTATCTACTATCTTCATTTATTGACCGACCAGGGAAAAATCCCCGAGATCCCCATTTTCGTGGACAGTCCCATGGCTACCAACGCGACTTCCATTTTCCGGGTTCACCCGGAATGTTACGACGAGGCTACCCACGAAGCATTCATTCAGCACCACAAGAATCCCTTCGGCTTCAATAATCTGCGCTATACCGCCAGCGTCCAGGAGTCCAAGGACATAAACGATGTCAGGGGTCCGGCCATCATCATCTCCGCCGACGGCATGTGCGAGGCCGGCAGAATCCGCCACCACCTGGTGCAGCATGTGGGCGACCCCGCCAGCACAATCCTGGTGGTAGGCTATATGGCGAAGCACACCCTGGGAAGACGTATTGTCGAAGGACAGAAGGAGCTGAAGATCTTCGGGGAGACCTTTGTCCGGAGGGCCCGGGTTGAGAAGATCGACGCCTTCAGTGCCCATGCGGACTACAATGAGATCAAGGATTACATAACGCAGCTGGACCTCAAGCGGCTGAAGAAGGTCTTTCTGGTCCACGGGGAGGACGAAGCCCAGAGCCACCTTCAGAAGGTTCTTCTCGAGGCAGGGGTGCAGGCGGTGGAGATTGTCGAGGCCGGGAAGGTTTACGAGTTGTAGGTCTTCCTGGGTAAAGACTGGGGAGTATGGCATAATTATTTCATGATAAATCCGGAACTTGTACAACTGGTCAGAGAACGGCAGTCCAGTTGGAAGAAGGACCAGTTAATACTGATACATGAAAGGACCATCGAAGTAAAAAGAGAGATCAGGCGTCTGATTGAGTCTTTTCGTGCCGAAGATCCGTCCCTGGGAAGAATTGCACTCTTTGGATCTCTGGCCAGCGGAGTTTCCGATCGACTTGATTTTGATATTGATCTTTCCTTTGAGGGGAGCGGATACTATCGTTGTGTTGCTTTGACTCTTGACAGCATTTTTAAAGTTGATTTAGTGGATTATCGTGCAGCAGCACCGTTTATTCGTAACGAAATCGACAGTAAAGGGATAGTGGTATATGAACCGAAATCCTGAATCTATCATTACTCTGGTTGCCCGACTGGAACTCGAATTTGGTGCAATAGAAAGTAATTTTGATCTGAACCGGCAGGCTTATGGGCGTCTGCAGCAGGGAGCAGACGACTCTCTCGATTGGGCGGCTCTGGGTTATACTCTGCACGCAATTTATACAGCCATGGAACACTATTTTCTTCTTATCAGTAAAACCTTTGAAAATGACCTTTCCTCTGATTCCTGGCATAAAGATCTTATTGATAAAATGCAGCTTGAATTACCGGGGATTCGTCCACGTTTGTTATCCAGGGCTCTTGCCCGAACAATAGATGAACTTCGGGGATTCCGCCATGTTTTTCTGAGTCTTTATGATGACCGACTCGATCAGGATCGTATTATGCTGATTCAGAAAAAATACCAGATCTGCGACGCGGCTTTTCCGATGCCCATTCTACCTTTGTTGAGTCAATTCAAAAGCTTGCACTCGGGTAGCAGGTCTTTCAGCCCTCGGCGTATTTGAACATCATCTCCAGGCTCTTTATGGCCCGCAGGCGTAGCTCTTCATCGAGCTGTACATAGTCTTCCGGCCTGGGATCCTTCAGAACCCGCAGAATATTCTCCAGGCTGTTGGACTTCATATATTTGCACATCTGGCAGGTCCCGAGGAACTTTTTGCCGGGTTTCTCCACTTCGATGCGGCTGATGAGCCCGCATTCGGTGAGCATCATCACCTTCTCCCCCGGAAGCTCCTGGATCTTCTTGAACATCTGGCTGGTGGAGCCCACATAATCGACCTTGCGGATCACCTCCGGCTTGCACTCGGGGTGGGCCATGACGTAGATGTCCGGATGGGCTGAGCGGAACTCGTCGATCATCCTGGGTTCGAACTCCTCATGTACATAGCAGGTGCCGTTCCAGAGACGTATATCCTTTTTGATCCCCCGGCGCTGCATCTCGTCGATGATATTCATGCCCATCAGTCTGTCGGGCAGAAAATAGATCTTATCCGACGGGTAGTTCTCAATGATCTTATAGACGTTCGAACTGGTAACGCTGACGTCGCATTCCGCCTTTACCGCCGCGGTTGTGTTGATGTAGCAGATAAAGGCGTAGTCGGGGTATTCCTCTTTCAGTCTGCGTACGTCGGATGCGCTTATACTGTCCGCCAGGGAACAGGCGGGATCGGTCCCGGGAATCAGCACCTCTTTATGGGGGCTCAGGATTTTGGCGGTTTCTCCCATAAAGCGGACAGCTGCAAAGACGATCAGGTCCGCCTCCGCCTCCAGGGCGTTTTTCGAGAGCTCGTAGGAGTCCCCGGAATAGTCCGCCACGGAGTAAATGATGTCCGGGGTAACATAGGAGTGGGCCAGGATGACCGCGTTTTTCTCTCTTTTGAGTCTCTCGATCTCTTCTATTACGGGCATCGATCTTTCTATGTGCTGTTTCAGATCCTCGTCCCTGATGCTCGAGAATCTTACCTGCTGGAGCTGGGAAAAAAGCGTATCCGCGGTTACCATGGGAACCCCCTTTCGGATGGGCGAATAGATTAGTACGTATCTAATCTATACCGGAAGCTGAAGTCTGTTCAATGGCATCAGGCCCAGGGCGAACGCACATAAACTCATCCAGGCAGGCGGCGGTCGATAGCCTCGTC